>JAHKKJ010000040.1 GCA_020027655.1 Deltaproteobacteria bacterium
GCGCAGTGTAGGCTTCAACTACAGATTGCCCGGTGACTTAGGGTTGTGATAGGAGATGCGTCATGAAAAACATCATAGCCGTAATAGCCGCATTATTTTTCCTCGCGGCCGCGCGCGAAGCCCGCTCACAGGAAAAGATTCGCGTGGGGTTGGGAGCGATCAGCCTGCAGTCGGGTCTCGTGCATATCGCCAAGGACCGCGGCTTGTTCGCCAAGTACGGCCTCGTGAGCGAGAGTGTTTACATTCCCGGCGGCTCTACTAACGTGCAGGTGTTGGTCTCGGGGAGCCTGGATCTGTCGCAGCTGAGCGGCGCTCCTGGTGTCGCGGCCAATCTCGAAGGCGCTGATCTGGTTTATTTTCTCGGGCTGCTCGATAAGCTCAATTACCAGTTGGTTACGCGGCCCGAGATCAATAGCATCGAGCAATTGAAGGGGAAAAAGTTTGCTGTGAGCCGCTTCGGCTCCTCGGCCGACTTCGGCATGCGCGCGCTGCTGAAGCGCGTCGGCGTCGATCCTGTCAGGGAGGCGACGATTCTTCAGATCGGCGACGAACCCGCGCGCATCGCCGCGGTGACCTCGGGCAATGTCGACGGCACCGTGGTCAACGCGCCCTTCGGCAGCGAAGCGGAGCGACTCAAACTCAACGTGATCGCCGATTCGGTGAAGATGAACATTCCGTTCTTCAACACTGGCATGCTAGGGAGCAAAAGATACATAGACAAGCAGGAAGCCAAGGTGCTGAGCTTCTTGCGTGGGTATCTCGAAGCGATCAAAGTGCTTAAAACCGAGAGGGAATATTCGATCAAAGCCCTGGCGCAATTTACGCGCGTGGGAAATCTCAAAGCCATCGCCGAGGGTTTAGACTACTTTAACAATCAACTGCAGCCGGTTCCTTATCCTTCTGCGGAAGCGATGCAAGCGGTGGTGACGCAAATCGCCGAGACTAACCCAAAGGCGCGGAATGTGGACGCGAAAAATTACGTAAGCGACCGGTATCTCAGGCGGCTGGAGGAAGAAGGGTTCGTTAGGAAGATTTGGGGGAAGTAATCGCAGACTGGGAGACAGGGAGACGGGGAGACGCGGAAGAACAGGAGACGGCGGAGACAAGCAGAGGGAGACATACGCAGACGAATGACAACTCTTTGCGAGGGTTGAATAAATCCGTGAAAGGCTATTCTGCAAGAAAATCCAAAACCAGTTTCGCGATCTCGTCGGGCTTCTCGACGTGAACGCTGTGTCCAGCGTCAGAAATAACTTTCAATTCTTCCGCGCCGGAAATTAGCTTCGCGTAAGTCTCGCCATGGGAGCGCGGTACAAATGCGTCCTTCTCGCCCCAGACGACCAACGCTGGTGACGTGATTCGATGCAGTCGATTCTTCAGCGATCGATTGTAAAAGTAGGGCGGTTTGAAGCCGATGCGGGAGCCGAATCTCAACATCTGATATCTGCGCACCTCATCTTCCAGCTCGCCCTTACCGTCGGGAAACATTTCCAGAGCATTGGGTTGATTCGCGCTGGAAAACAGCATCTCCCTCAGCGAGGCGTAGCTCGAGCCATACTCGGGCTGCGCCATCATGAAGACATCGCCGATCAGCGCGCCTTCGACGAAAAGTCCCGTGGCGCCGATGAGCACGAGTTTGCGAATTTTCTCCGGGTGTCGCGCGGCGATCTCGGCAGCGATCCAGCCGCCGACGCAGCTGCCTACCAGATCAAATTGGGTCAACTTCAGGGCGTCGAAAACTTCAAGATAGTGAAAAACCACGTCCTCGATAATGTCGATGTCTTTATTCTCGTCCGTCTGCGCGCAGCCGGGGTGGGCCGGCGCGATCACCTGGGCGTGTTGCGCCAATTTTTCATGAAACGGCATCCAGCTTTCTTTCACCGAGTGGACATCGGCGAAGCCATGAAAATAAAGCAACGGGGCGCCTTTGCCGGTTTCCAGAATCCAAACCTTGCGTTCGTTGATTTGGAGAGTGCGACCGCTCAATGGAGTGCCTCCGCTGCTTGCTCGACGTTGGCGCCAGGAAATTCGTCGGTGAACTGTTTCAAAGAGTCGTGGCGCAGTGCCGGCGCGACTTTTTCCGCGAACAATTTCATGCTTTTGCGTGCCAGCTGGTCCGGCATATTGCCCAGCTGAAATTGAATCAGGAGATTGCCAACCTTGGCCTTCTCGATGAGATTTTGAATGCGCCGATGGACGGTTTCCGGGCTGCCGACGATGATCGACTGCGAGGCGTCGAGCTCCTCCCAATTTTCCACATCCCCCAAAAGTTTTCGGCCAGGCGTGTAGCCTTTCAGATACTCCCGCCACGCGGCGGTGGGAATATAGGGAACGCCCGGCCCGTAGGTGAGTTGGCGACCTTCGCGGCGTAGATGACCCTTGAGACAATTCTTCAAAAAGTACCAAACGCCTTCTTCGCATTCCTCGCGCGCTTGCTGATCCGTCTCGGCGACGTAGGTCGACATCAGAATGCCGAAGCGAAAGGGATGATACTGATCTCCGTGTTTTTCCAACACCGCAGCAAATTCCTGTTGCGCGCGATGGGTCTCGCCGCCGTGACTGCGCGAAGAGAGAAAATAGCAGTAGCCACGCTTGGCCACCTCGGCCATGGTCGACGGACTGCGCGATCCGGGTATCCAAACCGGTGGAAACGGTTTCTGCAACGGTTTCGGCCAAAGATTTACGTAGCGGAGTGGAAAGTAGCGACCTTCGTGAGCAAACGGACCGTCTTCAGTCCAGGAGCGCACGATCAAATCCGCCGCCTCCCAGAATTTTTCCCGCGTGTTTGCGGATGGAACGTCGTAGTTGAAAGTCTCCGGGCCGCCGCCGGGGGCGAAGCCGGCGATCAAACGACCGTTGCTCATCTGATCAAGCATGGCGTATTCTTCGGCCACGCGCATTGGATTCATGTGTAAGGGAAGGAGATTGCCGAGGATGACGATCTTCCCTCGCGTTGTCCTTTGCGTGAGCGCCGAGGCGATGAGATTCGGCGAAGGCATCAAGCCGTAAATATTTTGATGGTGCTCGTTGAGCACCATGCCGTCGAAGCCCAACTCATCGGCATAGGCCAGTTGGTCGATGTATTCCTGGTAGAGGCCGCGAGCTTTTCGGTTATCCCACAAACTGTTGGGAACCGTGACCCAGCCCGAGTACTGCTTCTCGTCAAAATCCTTATCGAGATAGGGGTAAGCCATGAAATGCCAGCAGAAGAGTTGAACAGGCTTCATTGTTAACCTCGTTTGTTTGAATCTGCCGCGATCAAAAGTACGGCCCAAAATCGCGGGACAATGATTTCCCGGAATATAGCTTCAACGGTTCGCGCAACGCAACAGCTTTAGGCGTCGAAATTCTTGACATTTTATTTCTGTCCATTGTATGAGCGGAAGATTCGCGCAAATATCATGAAGATGAAATCACAATCCTCACGCCAGTATCGGGGTGAGCGCCTGCAGGCTCTTACTGTGCGCCAGGCTCGATTTATCGATGCGATTGCCGGGCGAATTCTGCCGGCCACCGATGCTCCCGGTGCCGTTGAAGCGGGGGCGGTCTTTTACATTGACCGCGCGCTTGCGGGTCCCTATCCGCATTTGTTGTCTCGATACACGCGGGGATTGCGGGCCTTGGATAAACACGCCAAGAGGCAATTCGGCGCATCCTTCGAAAAACTCGGCGATGAGCAACAGGATTCGGCGCTGGGTGATCTTGAATCGGGAAAAATAGCCGAGTTGCCCAACGGCGAGGCGTTCTTTGAGCTGCTTCGCACCCACGTGCTGGAGGGCGTTTTCGGTGAGCCGAGCTATGGCGGCAATAAAGATATGATCGGCTGGAAATTGGTCGGCTTTCCGGGGCAGCAGTGGGGTTATCCCGAAACTTACATCAATAAAGCGGTCGATCTCCCTCCGATCACCTGGGAAGGGTTGCCGAAGAAACCGGGACAATCATGAACGGATCGATCGCTGATGTTTGCATCGTTGGCGTCGGCGCTGTCGGCGGGATCTTGGCCAAGCAACTCACTTCGGCGGGTCTCAAAGTCGTCGCCTTCGAGCGCGGACCGGCATTGAAAACGGCGGAGTACGCGCAGCGCGATTCCATCAGCTACATCGCGCGCCCGGATCAACTTGAAGGAGTGCGCCACGAGCCGAGGATTTTTCGTACCAGCACGACGCAACCCGGCAACCTGCGTTACGGCACGAGCCCGTTCAACGTCCTCGGTGGCTCTATGTTGCTTTGGACCGGCCAGGCATCGCGCTTCATGCCGGGCGACTTCAAAGTTTACAGCAACGAAGTTGCCAGCGGACTCGCCGACCGCGCCGGAGTCGATCTTAGGGGCTACGATGTCGTCGATTGGCCCATCGGCTACGATGATCTGGAGCCCTATTACGAACGTTTCGAATGGGAGTTTGGGGTCGCCGGCGTGGCCGGGATGAATCCCTTTGCCGGCCCGAGGCGCAAGCCCTATCCGCTACCACCGCTCAAGATGACCGCGCGCATGCAGTTATTCGGGGACGCCGCCAAGCGGCTCGGCTATCATCCGTTTATCGGTCCCGCCGCCGTCACCTCGGAGCCTTATCGTCCACCGGCGCCTTATGACACGCGCATTCCTGAGCGCCCCGCCTGCGTTTACTGCGGCCACTGCAATCACTACGGCTGCCATGTCAATGCCAAGGCTTCCACGCTCCATACGGCCATTCCGGTTGCGCTGCAAACGGGTAACCTGGAGCTGCGGACGAACTGTAAGGTGGCCAATATAACCACGGACGATAAAGGTATGGCCACGGGTGTCAAGTACTTTGATCCAAACGGTGTGCTTCAGGAGCAGCGGGCTCGGGTGGTGATTTTGTCGGCTTTTGTTTTCGAGCATGTGCGGCTGCTGCTGTTGTCCAAAGGCAATGGTAAGCGCTTCAAGAAGGGACTGGCTAATTCTAGCGGGCTGGTCGGCAAATGCTTTTTCGGCCACGGCGATATGCGTGTCTACGGATTGTTCGACAACTTTATCATTAATGGTTTTATCGGTTCCGGTGCGGCGGCGATGCGAATCGATGACTTCAACGGCAACAATTTCGATCACACCGGTCTGGGTTTCATCCGCGGCGGTACCGTGGGGTGCAGCGGCGATGGCGCCCCGGTCTCGCGGATGGATATCGTACCACCGGATGTGCGGAGCTGGGGAAAAGAATACAAGGAATATTTCATGCGCTACTACACGCGCACCTTCGATATTCACATGGCTCCGGAAACATTGCCGCGACGCGACAATTGCGTCGATCTCGATCCGCGGCGGCGCGATCGTTGGGGTTTGCCGCTGCCGCGGGTGACCTTTGCCTTTCACGCAAATGAAAAACGCATGCATCTGTTCTTGGCCGACATCGGCGAACGGATCTTCCGTGAAGCCGGCGCCAGCAAAGTCTGGACGGAACTTCCGAGGCCGTCGCCGACTCGGCAATGTGGCGGGACACGGATGGGAACCGATCCAAACCATTCCGTAGTCAATGGCTACTGCCAGTCACATGATGTGCCGAATCTTTTCATCGTCGGTTCTTCTGTTTTCCCGACCATGTCCGGCTACCCCGCCACGGCCACGATATCGGCCCTGGCTTACCGCACGGCGGAGTACATTGAGCGACAACGGGATTGGTTTCATTGAGAGAGTTGCTATGATTCCCTATGGCCGAAAGCTCTCGGGCTCTCCCGTATCTTAACTCTGGAAGTGCTAGTCCGGTTTCCGTCGGGAGCCGCCCGAGAAAGTTTCTCCTTTTCATCCTCTTTGCCTCGCTCCTTGCTTCGTGTATCGGCCATGAACGCGAAGTTGCACAGTCGTTTTTCGATCCCCGTCCGCCCGCCGAATGGGTTCTCATGAACGCTAAAGTCGTGACCGTGGATTCTTCCTTCTCGATCAAGGAAGCGATTGCGATCAAGAACGGTCGCTTCGTTGCGGTGGGAACGGACGGTGAGATGCGCCGGTGGATCGGACGCAATACGGCCGTGGTGAATCTCGGTGGTCGCACGATGATTCCAGGGCTAATTGACTCGCATATGCATGCGACTGTCGCCGGTCTGAGTTGGGACGGCGAACTGCACTGGGAATCGGTTCGATCTCTGGCCGATGGCTTGAAACAGATCGAGGCTGCGGCGAGAAACAAAGCCGCAGGGACGTGGATCGTCGTTGGTGGGGGCTGGGCGCCCGGCCAATTTGCCGAGAAACGTTTGCCGACACGGGCTGAGCTAGACGCCGTGGCGCCCACGCATCCGGTCTATATACAGTATCTACGACAAGCCGCTGTGCTGAATAGCGCTGGTTTGGCTGCCGCAGGAATCGATCGTCAAGCGGCCGATCCGCAGGGAGGAAAGTTCGAGCGTGATCCGTCTAACGGCGAACTGACGGGTGTCCTGCAGGGCGTGCCGGCGTGGGAAGTTGCCTATGCCAAGATCCCACGTCCGACGTTGGAGCAGATACGACAGAGCGTGCGTAATTGCTTCCGGGAGTTGAACCGCTTGGGCCTCACCTCCGTGGGCGACCTGCAGACTGGCGGCCTAACGTTCGCACACCGTCGGCTACTTGCGGATATGGCAAACCGCGGTGAGCTCAGTGTACGCCTGGATTACTATGTTGCCCCCAACGATCCGGGCGATGAGTTGGAGCAGCGACGTATGGCAGCGGAGGAAGTCAAGCAGTTGCCCGCCAACGATATGTTTCGCTTCGCCGGATTCGCCGAGACGTTAATACCGGACAGCGGCGACGGCGATGTGCTGTCGAACCCCAAAGGATTTACAGTGGAAACCGAAGCAAAGGAAAAATTTCGCAAGCTTCTGCGCTTCTTCGCCGAGGCGGGTTACAACTTCCATTTGCATACGATGCAGGACAATACCGCGCAGCAACTGCTCACCGTCATTGAAGAGGTCAACCGCGAGACGCCCTTCGCCCGGCAGCGCATCGCTTTCGCCCACCTTGAAGACGCGACCCCCGAAACTATCGCGCGCATCAAAAAACTCGGCGGTGGAGTCTCGGTGCAGGATCGCATGGTCCTCACCGGTGAACGTAACGTCGAGATCTGGGGACAATCAAAGGCACGCAACGCGCCGCCGCTGAGAACCCTCATCGATTCCGGGGTGCCCCTCGGCGCCGGCACCGATGCATTTCGTTCAGGGAACTACTCGCCGATGCTCTCTCTGTGGTGGTTGATCACGGGAAAAACCGTGGCGAGCGTTCCCATTCGTGATCCCAAGCAGAATGTGACACGGGCGGAGGCGCTCCGCATGTATACGATGGGCAGCGCCTGGTTCACTTTTGCGGAAAAACGCAAAGGCTCCATCGAAGCTGGAAAGCTCGCGGACCTAGCGGTCCTGAACGCGGATTATCTAACGGTACCCGAGGACCAGATCCGCTCCATTGAGTCTTTGCTGACCATGGTCGGAGGCCGGGTGGTGTATGCGGCGAGTCCCTTTTCGGGTCTTGGGCCACGGTAGGCACCCCTTCATAGTGGCTTGTAGATTGACGTTCGGGAATGGATTCAGAAAGTCGATGAGATGGGCGAGCTCAAGATCGTGGAGAACGCCGACTGGAATATAGAAATCGGTGCGCTGTCGGTGCTCTCCTCCAAACATATAGAGAACACGCCGGCATTACTGTTCGACCGCATCAAAGATTACCCGGCGGGCTACCGAATCCTCGTCGGTTTCTTCGAAAGCTTGCGCCGTTCCGCGCTGACCACAAACCTGCCCGTCGACATTACTCGTGAAGGTTTCATCGAGGCTTGCCGCAGGCGGCTGGCCACGAATTTCTCCATTCCGCCCGTCACCGTTTCACGCGGGCCGATTCTCGAAAACGTCTATCAGGGCGACGATATCGATCTCTTCAAGTTTCCGGTTCCCTTTTGGCACAAACGGGACGGTGGTCGATATATCGGCACCGGCCACGTGATCATCACCCGCGATCCCGACGACGGCTGGGTCAACGTGGGTTGCTATCGCGTCATGGTGTACGACTGTAACACACTGGGCATGAACATCTCGCCAGGAAAGCACGGACGCATGCACCGCGCGAAATACTTCGAAAAGGGCAAGCCCTGTCCTGTGGTGGCTTGTTTTGGTGTCGATCCGCTGTTGCATATGATCGCCACCCGGCCGGAGCCTTACGGCAAGTGTGAATTCGACGCCGTTGGCGGAATTAAAGGCGAACCCGTTGAGGTTATCGAAGGGGAAATCACCGGATTACCGATTCCCGCTTATGCCGAGATCGCCGTGGACGCCGAGATCCTGCCGGACCAAGGCAAAGAAGAAGGACCGTTCAGCGAATGGACCGGTTACTACGCGAGCGGTGAAAAAACCGAACCGGTTATAAAAAGTCCACCGTCTCTATCATCGCAACGATCCAATCATCACCGCCTCGCCGGAGTATCGCCCCACCGCGCGGGCCGAGCATTGTTACGAATTGCTGCGCGCCGCATACATTCGGGACCAGGTGGAAAAAGCCGGCGTGCCGGACGTGAAAGGCGTCGCAAGCTACTTCCGTCGCTTCTTAACCGTCATCTCGATCAAGCAGCGCTACCCCGGTCATGCGCGCCAGGCTGCATTTGTCGCCAGTCAATGCTAGGGCGCCGCCTATCTCGGCCGCTACATCGTCGTCGCGGACGACGACATCGATGTCTATGATATCAACGATGTTCTCTGGGCCATGTGCAGCCGTGCGGACCCGGTCGATGCGACGGAAATCATCCGCCGGTGCTGGAGCGGCCCGCTGGACTCCATCATTCCGAAAAGACAGGAAGGGTTTCAGCTCGCGCATGATCATCGATGCACGCCGGCCTTTCGAATGGATGGCAAACTTCCCGCCCGCCGCCGAAATCGACGCGGAGTATCAGAAGAGTTTAATGAAGAAGTGGAGGAAGGAACTGTTTAGCTAGATTGGTAATATTGCTGCGTCAAGGTCGCATTGGCTAATGCCTCTGATCGCGCCAAAGATTGCCGGTGCTGCATCAAGAACAAAAGCGAAAAGGGCCCGAGTCCTAGGTACTCGGGCCCTGCGCGACCTTCCAACTGATGTCGAAGCTAGTTGTCTTGCGAAGGTCAAACTGTTTACCGAGAGCCGCTAATGGCCGTCCCGGTAGCCAAATTTTTCATTTTCCTCGACCGGAAGGAGATAATGAGACGCACGCCGATTAGAGCTAAACCAATAAGAAGAAAGAAGCGGGGCCCGGGAGTGCTTCCTCCTTCGGTTTCCGGACTTTTAAGGGCCTGCGCGCGGGTGGACCCTTGGTTGGTACTGGATAAGGTGCTTTCCGACGTCACGGCTCGAACGTCACTGCCACCGCCGAGATCCGCGGTTTGCTGCACACTAATTCCGTCTGCCGGGGTGAAGCTCGCAGTGCCAACATCCAAGGTCTTAGAATGGGTGACTGCAATCTGTTCGACTTTTTCGCAATCGCCGGAACAATCTTGAGTTTGGGCTACCGACTCAGACCAAATCGAACTCCCGAGGGAAAAAGCCGATAAGAGTCCCAAGAAGATTATGAAGAAATGTTTGCGTGTGATACGTGCCATAGTTGCTTTCATTATTGGTCCGTCAAATCGATTTTGTGTTCCACGCTTGATCTCGGCGAGATTTTGCACTCTCCTTAGCAAAGGTTATACCGTCTATGGGAGAAGTCATGCCAAGCGATGATTAGGACAAACGAGTGTTCAATTAAAACGTGCTTCTACTTCCAATAACGTGAACCGCTATGATTGCGGGAGAGCTTTAGGCGTCTCGACGGTGGAAGCGGCGTGCAACCTAAGGATTGAGGATTCGGCAAATCAGTTCGGTCTGACGCCCGAACGTTAATAACGCGAGCGTTGGCATGGATCGCAAAGTTTCTCGAAAAAAATTGATCAAAACAGAAAGGCCAGATTCTTAAGAGTCTGGCCTTTCGCCATCGAACAAGTGGTTCAGTGAGCCGCTTATCCCAGGGAGCGTGCTGCAGGAGACAGCACGGGAAGCGGCGAACTAGCAAACTAATTTAGCTGAATCTTTTCCGATGTTTGGTACCACCTCACTCGCCGAAGACGACGCTGGAAATAAGTATTTTTTGGCCAGTCCCAACTTCGCCCCGGCAGTTGTTCCCCCAAATAAAGCGCTCCATTCACTTTGCTTTGAGCAAAGACCAGTTGCCAAAAACTCGGTTTGTCCGATTCCCTTTCACTTGGTTTCATTACAGATCTCCTCCTCGCAATTGCATGCGCATGTTACCGCCTTAGACATTTGAAATAGGCGGATGAAGAATCGTATTTCTATGCAACAGCTAATTGGTTTGTTCTGTGGAGAGAGCAGGAGACATGCCATACGTTCCCATCCAGCCCAGGCATCCCGTGTCCAGATTTTTCTCGCACTACTCCCAAAACGGGGTAGGGCGGTCTTGACCCGTGCTTAGAGCAGTAGAATCTAATCGGTCAAAGTTGCCAGGAACTTGCGAAAGCCTAAACTCATATATAAACATGTAAACTATCTTTACAGTTACGATTATTGACGACTTCAGGTTGAAAATTTTTCTTCTCGTTGAAGATTTCGCGGTCCTAGCATTGCGTTCCAGACAATTCTAAATAATCTTATTGTCGAGGTGTGATTCAATGAATACTAAAATTGCAAGACTGGACTCCAGACGAGATACCGAGGCGATCGACTGGGCAGATGAATTGCGCAAAACCGAGGCCTGGTTTCAAAGCCGCCGATTCCAGGAGATTACACGCCTTCATACAGCCTTCGAAGTCGTCGCGTTGCGTGGAAACACCCGCGAAGATCACACCGTCGCCCGAGAGTCGGCGGTGAAGATGTATGATTACCTGCAGCGGTTATTCAGAGAGAAACGGCAAGAAATCACCTACGGTCCTTTCTCGCCCACCGGGGCAGTGCGAGCCGTCATGGAAGGAATCAAGGTTCTCTATTTGGGAGGATGGTCCACTTCCGCGCGGGGCTCCGATTCGGAGGACCCGGGCGCCGATTTGGCGAATTACGCCTTGGACCGGGTTCCCAAAGAAGGCGGCTCTTGGGTGCGTGCCTTGCTGCATCAGGATGAAGTGCAAAGGTCCAACCGCATGAGGATGACGTCGGTGCAACGAAAAAAGACTGCCGCAATTGAATTCAGCCCGCCGATGATCATCCCTGACGGGGATACGGGGCACGGTGGGGAACATCACATTCGCAATCTGGTAAAGAAGTTTGTCGAAAACAAGATCGGCGCGATTCATATCGAGGACCAACGACCGGGTTGTAAGGTCTGCGGTCACCAGGGACAGAAGGTTCTGGTCTCTACGGCGGAAATGATTTCCAGGCTCAATACGACGAGGCTGCAGTTCGATATTATGGGATTGCCCGGCGTGATCGTTGCCCGGACCGATTCTAACGACGCGACAGCAATCGATAGCGTCGAAGATGAACGGGATCACCCTTTCATTTACGGGGCGACCAATCGGCGCATCGTTCCTTTTAAAAACGTCAGCCTGGCTGTAATCAAAAAGTTTTACGAACACGGCTTCAAGGAAATTAATGGACATCTGCTTCACAGGATTTCAGATAAGGCCTATCGAGAAGCGGAACAGTGGCTAAAGGAAGAGCGTCTAACCTCTAGAGTTAATGACTCACTCGACCGAATAAATAGAGAAATCCAATCCTTGAAGAACCTGCGGCAGCAAGCTCGTCGCCAAAGGAAAGGGCAGAGGGACGTTCGGGAGCAATTGTCGGCGCTTGAGGTTATGGTCAAAAAGGTTACAGAGGAAACTGTGGACCATGTTTTGGCCGATATCCGGGAAGCGTGGGCTCAAAGCGCAGGTCTCAAGACTTACGCTGATGCGGTTGCGGAAGCGATGCAAACGAAAACGCCGGGCAAAACTAAATTAACCATGTCCGTCGATCGTTGGAAAAAGTTCGCTGCTTCTGTTTCGCATGAGGAAGCGCGCGAGCGTGCCGAGTCTATGGGGATCGATGTCTTTTGGAATTGGGATCTACCGAGAACGCCGGAAGGGTTTTACGAGGTTACCGGCGGGCGCGATATGGCGACCGCGCGCGGGTTGGCGATGGCTCCATTCGCTGATTTGATCTGGCGAGAAACAGCTCAGCCCGACCTCGAAGACGATAGGGCGTGGGCCGACGCGATCCATGCCACTTTCCCGAAAAAGATGCTGGCTTATAACTTGTCGCCCTCTTGGAATTGGGATGCTTGGGGCTTTACGGATGATCAACTGCGGAGCTTTGCGAACGAATTGGGCAAGATGGGTTATGTCTATAACTTCATTACCTACGCCGGCCATCAAACCGAAGCGCTTATGAACGGGCGCTTGGCGCGGGCTCTGAGAGAAGAGGGTGTGCTTGGCTTTGTCAGATTGATTCAACGCTCTTTACGGCTTGCCAACGACCCCGCGCAGTATCCCCAGTCGTTTGTGGGTGGGGCGTGGGCCGATCGTTTTCGCCGAGCGGCTCGTGGACCGTCACTTACCACATCTTCCATGGGTGGAAAGTCCACGGAAATGCAACATCGTAAGGCCGTCGAAGTGCCTACCAGCGTGCTCGAAAGATGGTTGCGCATATGGACTCAGCATTGGAGCGAGCAAGGTCTATTGGACAAAGGCGAGCTGAGCGTCGAGCTTAAAGAGCTATGGGCCGGATCCGAGCAGATGATGCTCAATGTTTTCGACGAAGCCCACGACAAGATCGCGGAGATTACCTTCCGCGTCGATAAGGACCGCGCCGGACGAAAATACCTCGCCGTCAAAGACCAGAATACGGTGAAGAAATATCGCTCGCGGCGTCTGATGACGCTGATGCATTTTTTCCTCCTGCACCGCTACAAGATTGATCTGGTCTACTATGTGGCGCCGACACATGATAACCGTATGTCGGTTCAGCGCATGATGTACAATGGAGTTTTCAGGCAGGCTCGAACGGACGATCCGAATATTATTGCCATCGAAGTCGACACAGCGCGCGCCCAGAAGATTTTCGCCAACGATGAATCGATCAAACGGTTCATTGCCAGACAGCCGACGGCTGCAGGCCGTATCACCAGTGCTCC
>JAHKKJ010000357.1 GCA_020027655.1 Deltaproteobacteria bacterium
AATTTTCTCAATTGGTTTCTCGGCACCACTGCCGGCGCGTTTGCCATCTCAGTTCTTTACCCACTCAGCCGCTATCTTATTCCGCCCCAGGTTGAAGAATCCACGGCCCGGACAGTCACCCTCTCGATTAAGCCGCAAGACGTCAAGCCCAACAGCGGGCAGGTTTTTCGCTTTGGCAGTCAGGCGGCGATTTTAGTTAAGACACCGGCCGGTGAGCTAAAAGCTTTCTCGGCCGCCTGCACCCACCTAGCCTGTATCGTCCAGTATCGGTCGGACATCAATCATATATGGTGCGCGTGCCACAACGGGCACTTCGACTTGAACGGAAAAAATATCGAGGGACCGCCGCCGAGGCCGCTGGAAGAGTACGTTGTCAATGTCAGGGCCGATCAGATCGTCGTCAGCAAGAGGAGCTAAGCATGGAAAACCGGAGCCGAGAGCACGGAAAACTGTGGCTATGGCTCGATGAGCGGATCGGGCTCAAGGAGATCGAAAAGCTCGCTAGGAAAAAAGACGTGCCGGTGCACCGGCACACGATTTGGTATTACTTTGGCGGGATGACCCTGTTTCTCTTTTTGATTCAGGTCACCACGGGGATCCTTCTTTTGCTCTATTATCGACCCAGCGCCGGCGAGGCCTATGAGTCCATACAGTTTCTGATGACGGAGGTACAGTTCGGCTGGCTGGTAAGGTCGATTCACGCTTGGTCCGCTAATCTGATGGTCTTTGCCATGTTCATCCATCTCTTCAGTGCCCTGTTTGGGAAAGCTTATCGCGCACCGCGCGAATTGACCTGGCTCTCGGGTGGCGTACTGCTAAGCCTAACCCTCGCCTTCGGGTTCACCGGATATCTCCTGCCGTGGAATGAACTCGCTTTCTTTGCCACCAGAGTGGGTACGGAAATACCTGGTGTCATTCCGGTCATCGGGCCCTTCTTTCGCCGGTTGCTCCGCGGTGGGGATGATGTAACGGGGGCAACGTTGACGCGTTTTTATGGTATTCACGTGGCCGTGCTGCCAGCGATTGTTACACTCGTGCTAGGTCTTCACCTGTTTCTGGTGCAGAAACATGGCATGAGCACGCCTCCGGGCGAGGAACAGGAGGGCAAGGCCAGGCGCGCCATGCCCTTCTTTCCAAACTTTTTCTTGCGGGATCTCGTCGGTTGGCTTTGCGCGCTCGGTGTGCTTGCCGCTCTGGCGGCCTATTTTCCGGCAGAGCTAGGCAAGAAGGCCGATCCGTTTCAGCCCGCGCCGATCGGGATCAAGCCGGAGTGGTATTTCATGGCCATGTTTCAAACCCTGAAACTCTTGCCCAGTCATATTCTAGGTATCGAAGGGGAGCTGCTCGGTGTTCTTGGATTCGGTGTAGTCGGCTTGCTACTGATTCTCATACCTTTCCTCGAACGCCGTAAAGCGTCAGGGCAGCCGAGCCGCTTTCCTGCGGCTTTCGGAATAACGATCATCTTGTACATGGTTTTGTTGACTTACCTCGGATATACAATGAGTCCAACAAAATAATTTTGCATGGTGTTTGGAATCGAAACGTCTTACATTTGAGAGAAGCCTCGTGGCCCGTTTTCGGATCATATTGCTCGCTATTGTCGTTCTGGTGGTTTTGGGAGTTGCCTTTGCCGGTTATCGTACTTACAACTACGTTGAACACGATCCGAACTTTTGTGCGTCATGCCACCTGATGGCCACGGCGTGGACGACCTGGAAACAGGGCCCTCACAACAAAATCAACTGTCACGTTTGCCACCAACAGAACATTCAAGACCGCGTCCGCATTGTCTGGCACTGGGCGGTCTCCGACCTTAAAAATGTTCCGCCTCACACCAAGCTGAATAGGAGGGTGTGCGAAGATTGTCATCTAAACGATCAATCGAAATGGCCGCAGATCAGCAAGACGGCAGGCCACGAGCTTCATGTGAAGAGAGCTAATTTAGAATGCCTCTCATGCCACCTACCGTCTTTACATGCTGTGAAGCCAACAACCAAAGAATGTGTTACATGTCACTCCAAGGCCACTGCGAATATCGGCGGGATGAAGGCATTTCACTGTACGACGTGTCACCAGTTTGCGGCTAAGGATGTCGGCCACGGATTGAAGCCCGAAAAGGAAACCTGTGTAGCCTGCCACTCCGGAATGTCATTGAAGGGTGAAACGTTTCCAGATCACGGGCCAATGCAGTACGATTGCAGCGCGTGCCATAAGCCTCATACCCGGCCGCTGTTGAGTTTCTCCGACTGTCTGGCGTGTCATAAAACGATCGCGGAAGATCGGCGCCATTTTGAGCAGAAGGCTTTGACCAATTGCATCACTTGTCATAAGCCTCACGACTGGAAGGCTGTAACGTTTGCGACAACTAAAAGGTGACTAGAAAGGAGACAAGATTATGAGGAAACAGTTATTGACCGCAGTTTTGGGATTCGGGCTCGCAGTGGGCTGGACCACCGGGACCTTGGCGGCGGATGCGAGCGCGGGAAAGACCGCATATGAAAAATCGTGCGCCGGTTGTCATGGCGCGGATGGCAAAGGCAACGCGGCCATGGCCAAGGTTATAGGGGAAAAAGGGTTGAATATTGTCGGGAAGGAGACCACGCAAAAGTCGGACGAACAGCTTTTGAAAATTATCGCCGAGGGAGCAGGAAAAATGCCGGCTTCCAAGCTCAGCAAAGATGAGCAAAAACAAGCCCTGGGCTACGCGCGATCCCTGGGGAAGTAAACCATTAGTAAACAATCAGCTTTTCCTATGATGGGCGCTGCAGTAAGCGGTATTGGAGCGTCCATTCGGGAATGACACATAAAATTGTCATCCTGGAGCGGTGTGGGAAATGCTCCTCACTTTCATTTAACGCAATCTCTTCCGGTTGGGAATTGCACCAAAGGTCGCCGCCCTGCCGAAGAGTACCGCTGAACCGCCGAACTGCCCGATTTCGCACGTAACCGGAAATCGTTTGAACAACGCGGGTGCTGCCGCCCAAGTAAACTGTGCTCAAGTCCAGGCCGTAGTTGAATAGATTCATTTTCGCGGCTCGAAGAGTAACCAGCGCCGAGTTTTTCCGGAGCGGAAGGATTGGCGGGTGGAGATATCAACAGAATGGCAGCGATTGTGAGGAGAGGATTGAACCTCATTGGCATCCTTTGATGATCCGAACACAACACAACGAAATCTCCTTCGCTCGTACCGGTCTATCAAAGAAGCTTACCAGGCTCAATCGTAATCAGATTTCAGGCATCTTCCTGATCGTGAGAATGAAAGCGGCGGATCTCCGATAAATGAGAAAAATAACGTGTTTTCAACTATAATTTCCTCTAAAAAATCTCCTTCTGCGCTGGCACTTCTCTTGCTCCCTTTATCGTTACGAACCGCCAGATCTTTCTACACCAGCAAAAGGAGGGAAGAATGTTTACCGATAAAATTGAGCTCAAGGACTTTGATAAGATGGATCCCGAATACAAAGATCTTCTGGGACGGGTTTTGACGATCCAGGCAGACTGTGAGATCGGGGGGCCACATCTTTATGTGCAGAAAATGCTGCCAGCGGCACCGACAAAGCTCGATCAACTTATCGTCGCTCGTACGGCGGCGGAAGAAATCGACCATTTCCGCAAGGTAGCGCGGGTAGCCGGCGATATCGGCGTCGACGTCTCCTTTGTGCTGAGCCAACCCAACGAGAAGCGTTTCGTGGACGCCTTTCGCGGCCTCATAACGACCTGGGAGGACAACGCCGTTTTTGGCTTCTTGATCGATCGGGTCGGACGATATCAGCTGGAAGAATTCTACGATTGCAGCTACCTGCCGCTGCAGCGAATTCTCCCGGACATCGTGACCGAGGAGCTGGGACATATCGAATATGGTTATAACAAAACAGTGGAACTGCTCTCGAAGGGTGACGAGCAGAAAGAGCGGTTACAGAAAGCCATCGATTATTGGTACGTTCGCGCACTCGACATGTTCGGGCACAGCGGTTCAACCCGCGCCGAGCGTTATCGCTACTGGGGACTCAAACGACGGACCAATGAACAAGCTCGGGACGATTACATGAAAGAAGTGGATCCGATCCTGGAGAAGATGGGGTTGAGAATCCCGGATCCACTTAAAGGCCGTCGCTATACGTAACTCGTACGGAGGTTATATGCCGCAACCCGCCCATAACATTGAAAAGCTCGATGAGCATTTGCTGGAAGTTGTGCGCGCTATCCATGGCGCCGTTAAACAGGGCGTATCTCACTCGGATGAACCGAAAGTCATAGATGGGGCGATACGGGACTGTAAAGAGATCCTCGATGTGATCATGGAAGGAAATGTGTCGGACTGGTTGAATTAAGTCCCACAAGGTGACGAACAGGCGTTGAAATGAGCGAGCCAAAAGTCTTTTATTACGAAACAGAAATCGAGTGGACCAAAGAAAAAGAGGGATGGATAAAAGGGCCCTCCCTTCCCGCCGTCAGTGTCGGCGCTCCTCCGGAGTTCAAGGGACGAGAAGGGCAATGGACGCCGGAACATCTTTTTGTTGCCTCGATCAACACTTGCTTTATGCTAACTTTCCTGGCGATTGCCGAGAATTCTGAGCTGCCGCTGGTGCGTTTGTCTTCGACAGCGAAGGGTAAGCTCGAGAAAGTGCCAGGGAGCGGTTATCAGATAACGGAGATCGTTCTTAAACCCAGGGTCGTGATTGCTTCTGTCAAAGATTTGGAACGGGTGCCGCGAATCCTGGAAAAAGCCAAAGAGAACTGTTTTGTATCTAACTCAATAAAAAGTGTTATCAAGCTCGACCCGGAAGTCTTTCACCATCAGACACCGGCGTCTCCTTGCCCCCTTGGCTGAGCCCGGGTTCCGGCGTTTCGCCTTCAACGTAAAAAGTCTGAATAAGCGCTCGCAGAACCAAATTCTCTTCGCAGGGGCTGTTCTGCTTGATTCTGCAGCAATGAAAATTCGTCGTTGAAGGCGAAAGGAGAAAC
>JAHKKJ010000358.1 GCA_020027655.1 Deltaproteobacteria bacterium
GCGCCCAGCTCAGGCCGCGCACAAGCGGCAAGCCGGCAAGGCTGACGGTCAGTTTAGTGATAAAATTACGCCGCGTAATTCCCATGTCGCATCCTCCTATTAGCAAACTGAACCCTTTCAAATTTTGGCCCAACGCTAACGGCTTAGATCGAGAACGTCAAGTTGCACGCCTTCCCGAATCTCAGCCTGACTTCGCTACCTGCCAAAGCTCTTCCATCCGTGAAACGACATCATTGGCCCTCTCGACGCCCGGCGAGAATTGTACGTCCAAGACAATTTCCGCCGCCCCGAGTTTTTGCGTTGTTTTTACGTCCTCGGCAATCTGCTCGAGGGTGCCGCTAAAGTCGACGCGGTCTTTCTGGATGGGATTGTTATGAATTTCGATGTTGGCGCGGACGATGAGTTCCAACGCGGAAGGATCGCGGCCGGCTTCCTTTGCCATACCTTTGATCCCCTCGAACATTGGCCCAACGCCGCTGAGCGGAATTCCGACAGGAAACCAGCCGTTGGCCTCAGCCGCAACGCGCTTCATAGCTGAAGGCGTATAGGCCGCCATATAAATCGGCGGATGAGGTTTCTGCACGGGCTTCGGACCGATGACGGATTTTGGGATGCGATAATATTTCCCTTGAAATTCTACTGGATCGGTGGTCCAGATTTTTTTGAGGGCCTGGATCAGTTCGTCGGCGCGTTTGCCGCGCTCTTGCCACATCGTGCCGGCAGCCTCGTATTCGTCCGGCGACCATCCCATGCCAAACCCGACTTTTAGTCGTCCGGCAGACAGGATATCGAGTGTGGTCAGCTGGCGCGCGAGCAAGACGGGGGTATACCAAGGAAGGTTCAGAACGCTGGTCCCGAGCGCGACGCGGCGTGTGTGCGCGGCGGCAAATGTCAACATCTCCAACGGGTCCAGCACGCTTTTGTACTTGAGCGGCAGAGAGCCGTCACCGATCGGATAGGGCGCCCGCGGATTGACCGGCCAGAGTATCCGGTCCAGGACCCAAAGACTGTCGAAACCCAAATCTTCGGCTCGTTTCGCGACTGTAACCAACGCCTCCGGTCCGACTGCCGAGCCGACCTGTGGAAGTGCAAATCCGAAACGCATGGGAACCTCCTAAATATTCCCGGCGATGCCGTGCTAAGGATGGGCCAACTTTACTCCCCCATGCCATACTCAGCAACATTGACAGAAGTTATGCCACATTGGTATGGGCTAATTATGCTCATTGACGCTCACGTGCACCTTGACAAGTATGGGGCAGACTTAAAGCAGGCGCTACAAGAGATTCGAAGGCACCACGTTTTTACCATCGCGGTGGCGATGGACGTGCCGTCCTATAGGCGCAGTCTCGAAATCGGAGACGAGTGTGACCTTGTGCTCCCTACCTTCGGTATCCATCCCAGACGGGCTCCGGAATATGTCGATCGTTTGAGCGAGTTGAGCCCGCTCATCGAGCAGAGTCTCGCCATCGGCGAAGTCGGACTTGATTTTCATTGGGTGAAAGATAGCTCTCAGTATCACGCACAAGTGAAGGTGTTGGAATATTTTCTCGCCGCAGCGCGCGAGCAGAAGAAGATGGTCAATCTGCACACGAAAGGCGCCGAGAAGGAAATCCTCAATCTGCTGGAACGCTACGACATTCAGCGCGCGATTGTTCACTGGTATTCAGGACCGCTGGATATCCTTCGCGCTCTGATTCAATTCGGCGCTTACTTCACCGTCGGCGTAGAAGTTTCCTATTCCGAAACCATACAAGCAATCGGCCGCGAGATTCCGGATCATCTACTGCTTACAGAGACCGACAATCCTGGCGGGCTGAAATGGCTAAACGGCGTCGTGGGAATGCCCAAGGACGTAGAGAATGTTATTGACGTGATTGCCCGGGTCAGAAGTTCGTCCCCTGACTCGGTCGCCCGGACCGTCCATTCGAACTTTTTGCACATGATCGAAGCCGACCCCTGGCTGAAAGATTTGCGCGCTGTTCTATCACCATCGGAAGGTTAGTTTCGGCCTGCCTTGAGTTTGGAGTTCACCCGAGACTCGGAACTCGAAACCCGAAACCGGGCATTTATCCATCACTGCCAAAGCTTTTTGAAAAATCCTTTCTTCTCGAAGTAAGCTGTCACCCGGAAGTTTCTTGTCGAGACCTTGTCTCTCAAAAAGCCCGGCTTCCTTGCTTCCCTCTTTATTTTTTGAGGTGTATTAGGAAGCCATCCAGGAAATCTGTGTGGACGTAATTCCCGAGCGTCATTCACAGTAATATTTCGAACTCGAACAAAGGAGGAATCAGCAATGTTTGGAAACTCAACGGTGACATTTTTGCCTAAACTCATCGATATCGGAGTGGATTTTACTAAAGCATCGCTGCGCATTGTTTTGATCATTATCGCGGCCTATGTAGGGCTCCGATTGTTGCGCCTCGCGTTCAACCGGCTGGAAACGCTCCTCAACCGTGCCGCAGCGACCGCGGAAGTTATTCCGGGAGCCGCCACGAAGAGAATCCGGACACTGATGAGCGTCATGTGGACCATTGTCGTCGGGCTTGTCTGGTTTGTTGCTGTGTTGACGACCTTGGGACAGATTGGAGTCAATGTCACGCCCGTCCTCGCCGGCGCAGGTATAGTTGGTCTGGCCATCGGCTTTGGCGCTCAAAACCTGGTTAAAGATCTTGTCAACGGTTTTTTTCTAATCCTCGAAAATCAAGTCCGCGTCGGTGACGTCGCTATCATCAACGGCACTGGAGGATTGGTGGAAGCAATCTCGTTTCGCACCATCGTATTGCGTGATGAAGCCGCGGTCGTCCACGTCTTCCCCAACGGAGCCATTACAACGTTATCGAACATGACCAAGGACTGGTCAGCCTACGTCATCAATGTGAACGTCGCCTACAAAGAAGATCCGGATCGTGTCGTCGATGTCATGCGCCGCGTAGCCGAAGAAATGTACGGTGAGCCGAAATACAGAGCGGCCATGTTGGAACCCATTGAGATTTTCGGCGTCGATGGATTCACCGAATCAGCGGTCACGATCAAAGCCCGGCTCAAGACCCAACCGCTGCAGCAATTTACCATCGGTCGCGAGTACCGGCGAAGATTGAAGAAGGCCTTCGACACGGAAGGAATCGAGATGCCCCTTTCCCAGCGGATGCTGCGCACAGTGGAGCCGAGCCAACCTGCCAGCGCGCCGTGAAACAGGCACAAAGTGTTTTGGAGGCAAAGAGCCGGACGCACAAAGTTCGCCTGGCCCTTCCCATTTTGGCTGAAGCGTGTAAATTAGCAGGAATCCTTTTTGGCAACCTAAACATCGACGGAAAGCACACTCCCCCTTGGTTGACAGTCATCATTCTTTTACCCGGGCTGAAATCGGTCCCGTCATAGTCGTTAGTCTCATCTCCGCGGTGCGATTGCTGGGGATCTTTTTTATGCTGCCCATTTTTAGCGCCTATGCCGTTCGCTACCCGGGAGCAAGCATCGGCCTTACGGGTATTGCCTTCGGAATCTATGCTCTTGCGCAGTGCGTATTCCAGATTCCTTTAGGCTGGGCCAGTGACCGCTGGGGACGCAAGCCGGTATTAGTTATCGGGCTGGCACTGTTCGGCTTGGGCAGCATTGGTTGCGGACTTGCCCAAAACATTTTTCAGCTGATCATCGCCCGTATGATCCAAGGAACCGGCGCGGTGGGCTCCGTCGCCTTGGCCGCTTTAGCCGATCTCACCCGACCCACCGTCCGCACGCAGGCGTTTACGGTCACCGGGATCGCCATCGGATCGGCGTTCATAATCGGCATATTGGGGGGTCCGCTATTGGCCGCGAGCATCGGCTTGAGTGGTCTTTTCTATGTTTTGGCCGCGCTTGGTTTCTTAGCGATGATTCTCGCTGCCACTTCGTTTCCGCAGAAACGTCAATCCCAACAGCAAGAGCCACCGATGGCCTTTAAACCGATTCTCTTACACGGCGAGTTGCGGCCCATATTCATCGCGACGTTTGTTCTCTCCTTCACGCTGAATCTCTTTTTCTTTACCTATCCGCTCAGTTGGACGGATCTCGGCCTTGAAAAGGCCGAGCTTTGGAAAGTTTACCTGATTATTTTTCTGCCCAGCGTCCTGTTGGTTTTTCCTTACGTGCGGCGCGCGGAGAAACGAGGCCGTTTCCGTCTGCCGATTTTTGTCGGCTGGCTGACCGCGACTCTGGGTTATGCGCTCTATCTCGTCGGCGCTCAGTATGACTTCCTACTCTATACAAGCGGCGCTGCCTTCTTCTTTGGCTATAGTCTCTATCAACCCATCTTGCCGGCCTTTCTCACGCAGCGAATACCACCGGGCGGCCGCGGGACGGCCACCGGCGTCTACACGTTTTTCGGGTTTGTCGGATCTTCGCTCGGCGGCATGTTAGGTGGCGGACTCCTCCATATCTCTCCGTCTCTTCCGGAGTTCGTCGGTGTTATGCTCTTGGTCATCTGGTATTTCCTGGGCTTGCCCGATCGACCCGATTCCATTTCTTAGGGAGCCTGCTGAAAAAGGCCCATCGTAATGTTTGAGGATCGAACATAGAGAATGGAAGATGGCAATTCTCGATCCTCCATTCTCAATTCTCGATCTTGCGAACGCGCGCGCCTCGTAGCTGAGACCTTTTTGACCAGGCTCCAAGAAAGTTTTGCGCGAACCTTCCATCACTCGCTTCGTGTTCACTGAATTTGGGATGAACTATTCGCGCAGCAAGCTGACGGGGTATCAGAACACAGCGATGAGAATTTATCCCAAGGGCGTCACCCCCGAATGTTTTAATCGGGGGTCCAGTTCCGGTCTCGCCTGGATTTCCGCCAAAGGACGGATCCGTCCGAAGCCATGTGGCGGACCCGATAGAAGCATTCGGGAATGACGGAATCTAACGGGTCTGGGAGATTGATCTTTACGCAGCGAGCTTCGGCGGATCAAACCCATAGGTTTGATAATATCGGGAACG
>JAHKKJ010000359.1 GCA_020027655.1 Deltaproteobacteria bacterium
CTTCCTCTTCATCCCAAAATTCCAAATATCTTTGGCTAGCTTTTTATATTCGCCTCTTAAGATCGGACACGGTGCCACCGTGCAGCCAGCAGCCGAGCGACTCCCACGAGAGTGATGGAGCCAAGAATGGCAGTTGCATAACTGCTAAATGCATTGCCTTTGCCGATAACCATCCAGAAAAATAGATAGTCCCCGACCAGGGCGCCGATGATCCCGTAGACCGCGTCTATAACGTGGCTCTCTTTCACGACGGTTATGCGACCCTCGACCTCAACCGCTTTTCCCGTCAACCAACCGGTCAATCCTCCGACTACGATCAGAACGATGACATTCATGAAGCGTCCCTCCGTTCGGTAATAACGAGCCGGAGAAGTGTTTCCCCCTCTCCGGACCGAAAGATCTGTCTGGCTAGACCGCGCTAGCAGCGATCTCGTGGGAAGTCGAATTTGCGACCTCAAAGGTCTCCACTACGGGCATCTCTTCAACCACTTTCGATAAGATCCTCAAGACATCAAGATAAGCTATGTGGTTGTAAGCTTCCGCATTAACCTGCTTATCCCAGAAGCTAATTGCTATTGCCTCATTCCGCTGCGGGGCGATGAAGAGCATTTCATCCTGAAATCCCTCCTGTTTGCGGAGTAGGGGAATAATTTCCTTCTCAAGAATGCGCGTAAACTCCGGCGCACCATTGGCCTTGAGCTTGATCCTGACGTTGCGAGTGTACATTCCAACCTCCCGGCTTAGACTGTTATAGGGGTGAGGATTGTAGGCTTACTCGAAGAATTTCAGGTAAACCGCGGAGTGAACCCTATGCCTTGAATCGTTATAACCTACACCGAGCGGTGGGGGATTACTGTCTAATATTGGACGGTCTTCAAAAGAATTATCGCATGATCGATTCTACTGAAAAACCACCGTTCATGCTTCGAGAGCATAGTTCGTCAGGCTCAGCAGAACGGAAGATTGTCAATATTATCAATGTAATTCGCCCTGAGCTTTAGTCGAAGGGCAGACTAAGGTTTCTAAGCGGAATCATAATCTATGGGATCACCCGGTGGGCCAGTGGTCTCGGGAAAGGGCGCTGGCGCCTGAAGGCGAAATCTCGACTTTATTGCTATGAGTCGGAGCCCGGGTGTGCCTGGCTGCGGGCCTGGTAATAATTATTTTCAAGATTGTTCAATATTAGACAGCAACTGTCGCTGAATCAGCGCAGCGTAAAGTTCAAAAGAATGCTCTATCGCAAAACAATAGTCGGACTAGTGGATGTGTCACTGTTGCGGGAAATTAAACCTGGTGTTCCCAACTTTCATTTAAGGGAGGTGTCTTATGGACTTGGAGAAAATTAAATTCGGTTTGTTGAGTGCCGTCGGAGGCGCGATCGTATTAGCCGTTATCGGCTTCAACTATGGTGGCTGGGTGACCACCGGTACGGCCGAGGCGATGGCTAAGGAGACCGCTGCAAATGCGGTCGCCGAGCGCTTGGGATCGATTTGCGTCGCCCAGTTTAACCGGGACTCGGAGAACGGCCAGAAGCTCAAAGAAATGAAGGAAAAAGATTCTTGGGACAAAGGCCGCTATGTAGAAAAGCAGAATTGGGCGATCATGCCGGGTGAGGATAAACCCGATAGCAAAGTTGCCGATGCGTGCGCCAAGCAGCTTGCGGCGAAAGCGTAAGATCCGCAGTCAGCGATTGCCTGTCAATTGCTAGTTAGCGGCTCAAAAATTCGGTCAAGAAATCGGTAGGTCCTCTATCGTCATTCCGGCTCGCCCCCCGCTTTCGCGGGGGTTGGCCGGAATAACGTGCGAATTATTACCCAAACTAAGAGACACTACTCTAGTAAACGACAACGGGATGAGGAGCAGTGGGGCGGACCCTGCCCATGGGGAAAGTCTAGCCAAAGATATTTGGGATTTTGGGATGAAGGAAAAACGTGTCTCGCGCAAAGGCGCAAAGGGCGCCAAGGTTCGGAGAAATGGTTTACTTTGCTTGGCTCAGCCACGAAGATGGCTGATCAGCCTTAGGCTGAGTCTTCGCTGGCGCGATAAATTTTCTTAAAGTCGTTATGTTGAACATTTCAAAGGTAAGAATCTACGCCTAAAAAACACTGTGGTCGTTATGCGGTGGTGTAGGTGCGTGAGGCGACAAAGATCGATAGGGCAATGCGTTGTTTTCCGCGCGGCCTATAAAACCCCAGATATAAGGAGCGGCTAACATGAGTAAAGGCAAGGACAGTAAGAAACAGAACAAAAAGAAACCACTCAAGACCTTGATGGAAAAAAGGGCCGCGAAAAGGGCCAAGAAAGAGAACAAGGGGTTTTCGCTCACTATCAAATGATCCGATCTCGGTGACAGAGCTCCAGGATAGCATCGGTTATCTTGCGCTCCTTTAATAGAGAGCTCACATCACGTTAAGTTTTTACGTTCCGCTCATCTTCGCAATCGAACTTCGATGTTCTTTCAAGGGTGTGATATTTATCCCCCCAATGTTTCTCGCCTTTCTTCCTGATAAGCTTGCTTTTCAGCTTCCGTAGCGGTATCGACCGTGTCGCGATGAGAGCCGACGATTTCCCTTCCTTTTCTGACCACCCCTTCGGCAGTCTGGCGAAGCTTGCCCGCCTGCTGATTCAAATAATCCAACCCTTGGTTACTTCGCTCACGAAGATATTTCCATGTTTCCTCCCCTGGGCTAGGCGCCAACAACAGCGCGGCGATAGCCCCTAGCGCTATACCCACTAGGAAGTAAAGGAATTTGAATTCACTATTCGTTTTCATGGTTTCACTTTCCTTTCTCATTTTTCATTAAGTCACGATGATACAGTCCGGCCTTTGTGGTCGGGAGTTTTGGAGGGCGACGACGAAGTTTCGCATTTCTATCTATAATGACATCATCCAGATTAAAGATTTTGTATAGTCTCTCCGTTACCATTTCCATTTGTATTGGATCGAGTTTATAAAGTCATGCGGGAGATGTCTGTCCAATATTGAACGATTCTTAGAGGAAATATCGCGGGCCCGCGAAGCTGTACCCCCCACGTAGATAATCCAGGTTGCGGTAAAATCAAATAAAGGCTTCAGTGTCAGGTCTCAGCTGCAACAACCACAATTCGCAAGAGACTCACGCGGAACTGCCTCGGGCGTTGATTACTGTATCGCATGAGTTTTTGGTTTTCGGCAATTTCCTTGACAATACCACCTCCGGCGACTCGCAGTGGCTGCTTGAGATCCTCCCTTATGGCGAAGAATTTTGGAGGTGGCTTGAGCAACCAATTTGTTCACTCACGCCGTCATAGGGGTATCGCGCCTTGGAGCGCAAGCGGAGGTCTCTCTGACCCAAGGACAACGCGCACATGGTGCGTTGCGCTGTCATCGGCCAGCGGGATAGGCGCGCCGCCTGCGAGCGGTGCGCCATCGAATTCAACAGACGACACCCCTCGCGCAACATTGTGCGGGTTCTCGATGACGATTTCGTAGCGCGACGAGTGATAGCGGAATGTGATTTCAAAGCCCCGCCACGCGCGCGGGATACAAGGGTCGAGATAAAGCCTCGTGCCCCGCAGACGCACACCCAGGATCCACTCGATGCCGGCCCGATACATCCACCCCGCTGACCCGGTGTACCACGTCCACCCGCCGCGGCCGACGTGCGGCGGTTCGGCATAAATATCAGCGGCGACGACGTATGGCTCGACCTTGTACCGGTAAACACCGGCGCGGGTGCTCGCGTGATTGATGGGGTTCAAGAGCGAGAAAAGTTCGCCGGCCTTATCTCCGTCGCCGAGTGCGGCGAAGGCGAGGACGGACCAGATCGCTGCATGGGTGTATTGGCCACCGTTTTCGCGGACGCCGGGCGGGTATCCTTTAATATAGCCCGGGTCGGGGCTCGCTTGGTCAAAAGGCGGGGTGAAGAGGAGGACGAGACCCTCGCCGCGACGAACGAGAGATTTCTCGACCGCCGCCATGGCGCGCGCTCCACGAGCCGGCTCAGCGGCACCGGAAATGACCCCCCAGGATTGGGCGATCGAATCGATGCGGCATTCGGCGTTCATGGCGGAGCCGAGCGGCGTCCCATCGTCAAAATAGGCTCTGCGGTACCACTCGCCATCCCAGGCCTCGCGTTCGACCGATGCTTTGAGTGCGCTGACATGCAGTCGCCACATTTCGGCGCGCTGGTGCTCACCGCGCGCGTCGGCCACCCGCGCAAATTCCCAGAGTATGGTGTGAAGAAACCAGCCGAGCCAAACGCTTTCGCCTTTCCCCCCGGAACCGACCCGGTTCATCCCATCGTTCCAGTCTCCTGTGCCGATCAACGGAAGGCCGTGGCTGCCAACCGCCAGACTGCGGTCGAGCGCGCGCGCGCAATGCTCGAACAGGGTACCGCTTTGCGCGGACACACGGGGCTCGAAATACGACTCATCTTGGCCAACCTCGAGCGTCGGCCCGTCGAGGAAGGGAACGACCTCGTCAAGAAGACCGACATCGCCGGTGACTTCAAGGTAATGGAAGACCGCGTACGGCAGCCATAGAAGATCATCGGAGATACGGGTCCGAACGCCCCGACCGGACGGGGGATGCCACCAGTGCTGGACATCACCCTCAACAAACTGCCGTGCGGCGGCCCGTAGTAACTGCGCGCGCGCGCAGTCTCGTTTCGCCACCGTGAGCGCCATCACGTCTTGGAGCTGATCGCGAAAGCCGTAGGCGCCGCCCGCCTGATAAAACGCTGCTCGCGCCCAGACACGACAGGCGAGCGTTTGATAGAGAAGCCAGCGGTTGAGCAGAACGTTCATAGAACGATCAGGAGTGTTTACCTGAACCGCGCCAAGAACGTCGTCCCAGTGCTTCATGACCGTGCGCAGGGTTACATCAAGATCAGCCGCGCGGTAGCGCACGATCAACGCCCGCGCCTCCTCTGTGGTCGCCGCCTCGCCGAGGAAAAAGACAATCTCGGCACGGCCGCC
>JAHKKJ010000041.1 GCA_020027655.1 Deltaproteobacteria bacterium
TTGAAAGCCTTTTCGTCAAAGACCCGGGCCAGGACCATCCATTCGTAAAGCTTCTTGATGTCCTCGTGGCTTAAAGGCGGGCGAAGCCCTTCATCGCAATTGCCATTTTCATCTAAGATTTGGAGCCACTCGACGCTAAAACTCTGAACGGTCTTCTTCGGCATTGAGATTTCCTCTTGTCGACGTGGTCGACCCACTCAGAACCAGCAGCTGACGAGTACCTCTCTCGTATCTTTAACACATATTACATCGCTTCAGGTTTATTTTAAATATGTTAAAATAACTTTGGTCTCGAGAAGTCACAGGCTGATTGGAGGAGTCCGATGCGGCTGTTGGCAAACGATTTGGGACCGGCCAAAATTGCATTATTCGCATTCAACTCTCTTTCAAGTCCAGTTTGTTTCCCGTGCCGTAACTCTAAATAATTGCACCGCCGATTTTTTGACAGAGCGAATACAAAAGAATGCGTCCACCGTTCATTTCGCTCTGGGATCTGCGAAGAGGTTCGTTACGCTGTGAAATCGGCTCGCTCATCAGCTCGGTTTGCGCCACGAGTCCAGGTTAGGAAGAGTCTATGAAAAAAGCAGTCATCGTCAGCGCTGCCCGCACTCCTATCGGCAGCTTTAACGGTGTTCTGAGTTCCGTTTCCGCCACTCGTTTAGGGAGTATTGCGATAACGGAAGCCGTTAAAAGAATTGTACTGAGCCGGGAGGAGGTGGACGAGGTCATCATGGGGAATGTGCTTTCGGCGGGTTTGGGGCAGGCTCCGGCGCGTCAGGCAAGCCTTGGCGCCGGTCTGTCTAAATCTGTCGGCTGTACAACCGTCAACAAGGTTTGTGGCTCAGGCTTAAAGGCGGTCATGTTGGCGGCTCAGGCCATCGTATCGGGTGACGCCGAGGTGGTGGTTGCTGGCGGAATGGAGAGTATGAGCAATGCCCCCTACTTGTTGACGAAAGCGAGAAGTGGCTACCATATGGGCCACGGCGAGCTTGTGGATAGCATGATCCGAGATGGACTCTGGGACGTCTACAACCAATTTCATATGGGAGAAGCAGCGGAGGTATGCGCCGATACGCTCGGCATCTCCCGAGAGGATCAAGATCAGTTCGCTGTACTGAGTTATCGCCGCGCGCTCGAAGCACTACAACGAGGCGAGTTCAGACGAGAGATCGTTTCGGTGCCCGTGTCGCAGCGGGACGGAGCAGATCAGTTGGTGGAGGAAGATGAAGAGCCAAAGCGCGTGAGTTTGGAAAGGCTACCCACCTTAAAGCCCGCGTTCAGGAAGGATGGTAGAGTCACCGCAGGAAATGCGTCTTCGATCAGCGACGGCGCCGCGGCCTTAGTGGTCATGTTGGAAGAAAAGGCGAAGGCTCTAGGTCTCACCCCTCGAGCCCGCATCGTCAATTATGCCTCTTTCGCTACGGACCCTGCTTGGTTCACGACGGCCCCGGTCCATGCCATCTCTTCTCTGGTCAAAAAGACCGGCCGTGAGATGAGCGATGTCGATCTCTTCGAAATTAACGAAGCCTTTGCAGTCTGCTCCATCGCTGTCAATCGGGAACTGGGTCTGAATCCAGACAGGGTCAATGTGAGAGGTGGAGCCGTGGCATTGGGTCATCCTATCGGTGCCAGTGGTGCGAGAATTCTAACCACGCTCATTCATGCGTTGGAAGATATGAATCTTACCACAGGAGTCGCTAGCCTTTGCATCGGCGGCGGTGAGGCAGTCGCCATGATGATCGAAAGGTTTTAGCGACACAGCCCAAGCGAGGATTCTGGAGACTCCATGGATTTTGAGCTCGGAGAAGAACAGCAGATGGTTCGGGAAACAACCCGGGCCTTTGTAGAAAGGGAGGTCAAGCCGGTTGCTTCGCGCTTGGACCGCGAAGCGATTTACCCTTCTGAATTAGTCAAAAGACTGAGCGAGCTGGGTCTCATGGGAATAGTAGTGCCGCAGGAGTTTGGCGGCTCCGGCATGGACCTCCTATCTTGTGTCGTCGCGATGGAAGAGATCTCCAAGGCATGGGCTTCGCTGGCGGTCGCCATGAGTGTGCAGAACTCGCTCGTCTGCGCGCCTATAGCTCGCTTCGGTAGCGCCGCACAAAAGAAAAAATACCTTTCTTCGTTAGCCCGCGGGGAACGGTTGGGTTGCTATGCTCTGACAGAGCCAGGCTCGGGTTCAGATGCCGGTTCCATTCAGACAAGGGCGAAAAGGGTGGACGACGATTTTGTGCTTAATGGTAACAAGATTTTCACCACCAACGGAAACCGCGCGGACCTCGCCATCGTCTATGCCGTCACCGACCCCGCCAAAGGCAAAAAGGGTATTTCGGCTTTCATCGTGGAGAAAAACAGCCCAGGGTTTGTGGTCGGTAAGTTGGAAGATAAGCTCGGGCTCCGTTCGTCGGATACCGCCAGTTTACTTTTCGAGGATTGCCGGGTTCCCGGTGAAAACCTTTTAGGAACAGAAGGAGAAGGTTTCACGATAGCGCTGGTGACATTGGATGGAGGCCGGATAGGAATCGCCGCTCAAGCGCTCGGCATCGCGCAGGGATGTCTGGAAGAATCCGTGGCGTACGCGCAGCAGCGGCGTCAGTTTGGCCGTGCCATAGCCGAATTTGAAGCCATTCAGTGGATGCTGGCGGACATGGCAACGGAGATCGATGCGGCGCGCCTCCTGACCTATCGCGCAGCTTGGCTAGCAGAGCAGGGAAGGACATTCACCAAAGAGGCAGCCATGGCGAAACTGTTCGCGTCGGAGGCCGCCAATCGGGCGGCCTACAAGGCGATTCAGATCTTTGGCGGCTATGGGTACACGAAGGAATTCGCCGTCGAGCGATTCTTTCGGGACGCGCGGATCACAACTATCTATGAAGGGACCTCTGAGATTCAACGCTTGGTCATAGCGCGCCGCTTGATTCACGGCGAGGAGATCGCCCATGAAGTCCATGAAGAAATGTTTTAGGAATCTCTCCGACATTGAGATTCAACCGGTTTATGGTCCGCAGGACATAAAGGATTTCGATTACCAGTACGATCTTGGCATGCCCGGAGAATTTCCCTTCGCCCGCGGGATCTATCCTACCATGTACCGCGGGAGACTCTGGACTATGCGCCAGTTTGCCGGCTTTGGGACGGCGGAGGAAAGTAACCGGCGTTACCGCTACCTGCTCAAACAGGGGAACACAGGGCTTTCGGTTGCTTTCGACATGCCGACTCTGATGGGTTACGACTCCGACGATCCCAGATCCAGAGGCGAGGTTGGAAGATGCGGCGTGGCTATCGACTCCCTGGCGGATATGGAAACCCTCTTTCGCGACATTCCTCTTGATCGGGTGAGCGTATCGATGACCATCAACGGTCCCGCCATCGTTCTTTTCACCCTGTATCTTGTGGTCGCCGAACGCCAGGGGGTCCGCCTTAGAGATCTTCAGGGAACGCTGCAGAACGATATCTTGAAAGAATACATCGCGCAGAAGGAATGGATCTGCCCGCCGGCTCCGTCGCTCAAAATCATCAACGACATCGTTCGTTTCTGCGTCGAATCGGTGCCGCGCTACCATCCCATTAGCATCAGTGGCTACCATATCCGGGAAGCCGGCTCCACTGCGGTTCAGGAGTTAGCCTTTACTTTGTACGACGGGTTGACTTATGTGATGTCAGCCATCGAAGCGGGATTGAAGGTAGATGAATTCGCTCCGAGACTTTCTTTCTTCTTCAACGCCCATAACGATTTCTTCGAAGAGATCGCCAAATATCGCGCGGCGCGCCGTCTATGGGCGCGCGAGATGAAAGCGCGGTTCCGACCGGAGAACGCAGCGTCCCTGGCGCTTCGCTTTCACACCCAAACCGCCGGGTGCGCGTTAACCGCGCAGCAACCTTACAACAACGTCGTCAGGGTAACGCTTCAGGCGCTGGCGGCAGTTCTGGGAGGAACCCAGTCGCTGCACACGAATTCCTTGGACGAAACGCTGGCGCTGCCCACAGAAGAGGCGGTGAAGATCGCCGTTCGGACTCAGCAGATCATTGCACATGAATCGGGAGTGGCGAACACCGCCGATCCGTTGGGCGGGGCCTATTATCTGGAGTCGTTGACCAACCGGATGGAATCCGAAGCAAAGGCTTATTTCGACAAGCTGGATGAAATGGGAGGCATGATCGAAGCGATCCAGCGCGGCTTTCCGCAGAGCGAGATTCACCGCGCCGCGGTCGCATATCAGAAAGAGACCGATAACCGAGAGCGAATCATCGTAGGCGTGAACGCTTATGCAGAGCCTGAAGAACGCCGCGTTCCGACTCTCAAGATCAAAGGAGAAGTGGAAAAGAAGCAAGTGCAGAGACTGAAGCAAAGAAAGAAAAGTCGCAACGCAAAGAAAGTGGCTGCTGTGCTTAGTCAGCTTGCGGGGATAGCCGAGGCAAACGGCGATCTCATGCCGGCGGTGATAGAAGCGGTACGGGCGCAATGCACGGTTGGCGAAATCTGCGAAGTGTTTCGCAGGGTTTATGGAGAGTATCGGGAGGCGGTGAGTCTATGACGGAGAACCGGAGTAGTGGAGTAATAGAGTGGTGGGGTGATGGGTGGGGTCGGAATTTTGCAATACCCCAATACTCCATCACTCCATAATCCAAGTGAGAAACGACGCGTGATCAAAACACGATCAATGAAAACGGCTACCGGCAAACCAGCCAGGAAGCTTCGTGTTTTAATTGCTAAGGTCGGTCTCGACGGTCACGACCGCGGGGTTAAGATTGTCGCTCGGGGGCTGCGGGATGCTGGGATGGAGGTGATCTATCTCGGCATCCACAACACTCCGGAAGAGATCGCCAGCTCTGCGCTTCAAGAAGACGTGGATGCCATCGGTCTTTCCATCCACTCCGCCGCCCATATGACTTTGTTCGGCGAGGTGCTCGCGCTCCTCAAGAAAAATAAGGCGCGGGATATCGCGGTCTTTGGCGGAGGAATCATTCCTCAGGAGGACATCCGCAGTCTCAAGAAGATGGGAATCAAGGAGATCTTTACACCGGGCGCGCCCCTTGAAGAGATCGTTAAATTTGTGAAGTCGATCAAAAGCACGAGGCGAAAAGCGCGAACAGGCAATAGCGCGTGAAAGATGAAGCGGAGGGAGAGCAAAATCAGGTGAATTTTGATCTCACGGAGGAGCAAAAACTTCTCAAGCACACGATCCGCGATTTTGCCGAGGCGCAGATTGCGCCGGGAGCTGGGGAGCGCGACGAGGCGGCACGCTTCCCGACGGAGCTGATTCCAAAGCTGGCTGAGCTGGGCCTCTTTGGCATCATGATTCCCCAGGAATACGGCGGGGCTGGTTTGGACACCGTCAGCGCCGCGATCATCGTCGAGGAGATTGCCCGCGTCGATGCCGCCGTAGCGTTGATTGTCGCCTCACATAATTCGCTCTGCGCGGCTCACCTTCTTAGCTTCGGCAGCGAAATGCAAAAGCAAAAATACCTGCCTTCTTTGGCGCATGGCGAGAAGCTGGGCGCCTGGGCACTGACTGAGCCCGGATCTGGATCCGATGCCGCCGCTCTTAAGACTCGCGCCAAGCTCGACGGAGAACATTGGGTGCTCGATGGAGAGAAACAGTTCACCACTCAGGGTTCCACTGCGGGCGTCTACGTGATTGTGGCGTCAACCGACCCGTTTCGAGGCAAGAGAGGCATCTCGGCATTTATTGTGGAACGTGGAACAGCGGGGCTGAGAGTCGGCAAGGTTGAGAACAAGCTTGGGGTCAGGGCTTCTGATACAGCCGCCGTGCAGCTTGAAGCGGTGCGCGTTCCAAAGGAAAATCTTCTGGGCGAGCTCAATGGCGGTATCTCCGACGTGTTGAAGGTTCTACAAGGCGGGCGGGTCGGCATCGGGGCGATGGCGGTGGGGATCGCACAAGGCGCTCTCGAAGAGTCGACCAAGTACGCCAGGATGAGGAAGCAGTTTGGCAAACCGATTGCGGAATTTGAGGCCATTCAGTGGATGCTGGCCGACATGGCCACGGAAATCGAAGCCGCGCGCCTTTTGGTCTATCGCGCCGCGCGACTCAAGGATGCGGGAATGCCGTTTTTGAAGGCCGCCTCAGAGGCGAAACTCTATGCTGCGGAGACGACCATGCGCGCGGCTACAAAGGCGATTCAGATCCACGGAGGCTACGGGTATATCAAAGATTATCCTGTGGAACGGTATTTTCGTGACGCCAAGATCTGTGAGATTGGCGAGGGGACTTCAGAGATTCAGCGGATGGTGATCGCGAAGGAGTTGCTTAGGGGAACGGAGTGATGGAGTGATGGAGTAGTGGTTAAATCAATACAGGCTGGTGAAAAAGTACTTCGCGTGCTTCGACAAGCTCAGCACGAACGGGAATTTATTAATGATTTCAAAGCCTACTCCGTTCGCCCTGAGCGAGTCGAAGGGTGAACGGACAATTTTTTAACAGGCTGAACATCCATCACTCCAGCGCTGTTCCATCCGGCTAATGACAAACAATCTTATAAAGCAGATTCTCAAAGGTGATGCCCGCGCGGTGGCGTCGCTCATGAGTCTGATCGAAGACGGAGACCCCAAAGTGAAGGCTGTTCTCAAGGCCATTTATCCTCATACTGGCAGAGCGCATGTTATCGGAGTGACCGGCGCTGCGGGGACAGGAAAGAGCAGCCTCATTGATCGGATGACCGCTGAGTATCGACGGCGGAGAAAGACGGTCGGAATTCTGGCGTTCGACCCCACTAGCCTTTTCTCGACCGGGGCAGTTCTGGGCGACCGCATTCGGATGCGCGACCATTTTGTCGACGACGGTGTTTTTATCCGAAGCTTCGCGACCCGAGGAAGCAGCGGCGGCGTGTCGGCGGCGGTTCGAGAAGGTATCCATCTGTTCGATGCCGCCGGGAAAGAAGTGATCTTCGTCGAGACCATAGGGGTCGGACAGGATCAGCTGGAGATCGCCGCGCTGGCCCACATGGTTGTGGTCGTGCTGACACCGCAGATGGGAGATGAAGTTCAAGGCATGAAGGCCGGGTTGGCTGAAATCGCCGATATTCTGGTGGTCAACAAAGCCGATCTTTCCGGCGCAGACGAGACGCTTCAACAGCTCAAAGCCTCGTTTGCGGACGAAGATTTTCACATCGTCGCGACTTCCGCGATCAAAGATCAGGGAATTGATTCGCTCGTGGCCTGCATCGAGACGCACTGGAGCGAGAGCCTCGATAACGGCAAATATCAAAGAAGACGACTCAGTTTGTGCCGGCAGGAATTGCTTTCTCTGTTGCGAGAGAAAGTTTTCGCTAAGCTTGCAAAAAAGATCGGCGACGATTCGTTCGAAACACAAGTCAAGCTGATCGCCGAACGGCAAAAAGATCCCTATAGCGCCGTGGACAAGTTAGCAAAACTTATCGGCATATAGACCCCGTACCACGGAGTTACCTCCGTGGCTGCGGAGCACTTCGGGAAGTTCGGAACAATGATCCCCGTATCCAGCTGCGGTCCGTTCTGTGGTACGGGGTAGAGACGAAGCGCATGGAACGGTCTAATTTTGGCGGAGAGATCGTTGAGGAGCCAGGTAAGTCTTCCTGGCAGGTGCTAAGTCGCGCGTAACGGAACGGAATCTCGAACCTGCTTCAATGTGCTCGGCGGGCGAAGATTGAAGATCGAGGATCTCACAGGACTGTTATACTGTTACGCACTTGGGAGCAGACCGTATGTCCAAAATTCTGTCTAGCGTTCTCGAAGCTGTCGGCAACACTCCTCTGATCCGCCTTAACCATGTTACGGCCGGGATAGCGGCCACCGTCTGCGCGAAAGTGGAGGCGTGCAACCCCGGGCGGAGCGTTAAGGATCGAATCGCGCTTGCGGTTGTCGAAGATGCGGAGCGCAGGGGATTACTGAAGCCCGGGGGCACCATTGTCGAGCCCACTTCCGGAAACATGGGAGTGGCGCTCGCAATCGTGGCCGCCGTCAGGGGCTACAAGTGCATATTTACCATTCCCGACAAAATGAGCATCGAAAAAATTCGCCGGTTGCGCGCGTTCGGCGCGGAGGTGGTTGTGACACCCACGGCGGTTCCACCTGAATCACCGCAGTCCTACTATTCGGTCGCGCGACGTCTGGCCGACGAGATCCCGGGTGCTTTCCTGCCTATGCAATATGATAATCCCAGCAACATGGAGGCTCATTACGCTTCCACCGGTCCCGAGATCTGGGAGCAGACAGACGGAAAGATCACCCACTTTATTACGGGAATGGGAACCGGAGGGACGATCTCGGGAACCGCAAAATTCCTCAAGGAAAAGAATCCGAAGTGCACCGTCGTTGGAGTGGACCCGGAAGGATCGATTCTCGCCAAGGTGTTCAATCGCGAAAAATGGTCTTGGGGCGACTCCCATCCGTACAAGGTCGAGGGAATTGGAGAAGATTTTGTTCCCAAAAACCTGCTGTTTGAGTACATCGATAGCGTCGTCACGGTCTCGGATCGCGAATCGTTTCTGATGGGCAGGCGGCTGACGCGGGAGGAGGGTCTTTTCTGTGGCGGATCTTCCGGCACAGCGGTCGAAGGTGCTCTCCGGTACGCGCGCGAGAGACAGTTGGGACAAGATGATCTTATCGTTGTGCTGCTCCCCGATGCCGGGGAAATTTACCTCTCGAAGATGTACTCGGATGAATGGATGAAACAGAACCAATTTCTGGGGAGGAGTCTACAGGTCGGAGAGATCCTCAAATCCAAACGGCGTCCGCTCCCGGAGCTACTCTCGGTCGAATTGACCTCCACCGTGCGCGATGCGATCGAGACGATGAACCAGTCAGGTGTCTCCCAGCTCCCAGTATTCGATAAGGGGAACCTCGTCGGCTCGTTGAGCGAGAGCGCGCTGTTCCAAAAAACCATGGAGACTCCTGAAGTGAGAGAGCTGACCGTTGGAGCGCTCCTTGAGCGTCCGTTCCCCACCGTCGGGCCGGACGAGGATGTTTATGAGGTTGTGAAGCTGCTCAAGTCTTCCCCGGCGGTTCTCGTCTGCGACGGGGGAAAGTATCAGGGAATTGTGACACGCTTCGATGTGGTGGAGCACCTAGGCGGATAGATTTTGATGGCACGAAGAAAGCTCCAACGACATTCGCAGCAGTTTGCCACGCGCGCCATCCACGTGGGACAAGAGCCCGAATCCGCCACCGGAGCGATCACCGTACCGATCTATCAGACGAGCACCTTCGCGCAGACCGCGCCGGGTGTCCATAAAGGCTATGACTACTCGCGAACGGACAACCCGACGCGCACGGCGCTTCAAGCAGCGCTCGCGAGCCTCGAGTCGGCTGCATACTGTCTGGCGTTCTCGTCTGGTATGGGTGCAGCCACGACAGCGATGCTCCTGTTCAAGCACGGGGACCACATCGTTTCTTCGCGCGATGTTTACGGGGGCACGTACCGGCTCTTTAAGCGCGTGCTAGAAGACTTCGGACTTACATTTTCCTTTGTTGAAACCTCCAGTGCCAAAGAGATTGAGCGTGTGATGACTGGACGTACCCGGCTGGTCTGGATCGAGTCGCCTACGAATCCGCTCCTTCGGATCACAGACATAAGGGCAGCCGCCGGGATCGCTCATCGCCACGGGGCGCTCTGTCTGGTTGATAACACCTTCGCATCGCCTTTCTTCCAGCGACCACTCGCGCTTGGCGCCGATCTTGTCCTTCACTCCACAACGAAGTATCTCGCCGGGCACGCGGACGTGGTTGGCGGTGCCATCTGCCTCAACGAACGCTCACTGTACGAACGGCTCAAGTTCCTGCAAAATGCCGCAGGCGCAACGCCATCCCCCTTCGACTGTTTTCTCGCCCTGCGCGGCATAAAGACGCTCGCGCTGCGCATGCGGGAGCATGAGAAGAATGCAACGCATATCGCAAACTTCCTGAAGGATCATCCGCGGGTGCGCCGGGTCTACTATCCTGGTCTGTCCAGCCACCCGGGTCACGAGATCGCCGCCGCACAGATGGACGGCTTCAGCGGGATCGTCTCGTTCGAGGTGAAAAGAGGGCTCGCTGAGGCGCGGCGTGTTTTAGGGCGTTTGAAAATTTTTAAGATCGCGGAGAGTCTTGGCGGCGTCGAGTCGCTCGTCGAGTTACCCGCTATTATGACGCACGCTTCGATTCCCGCAGAGGAGCGGACGAGAGCGGGGCTCGACGATGGTCTCATCCGTTTGTCCGTCGGCATTGAGAACGTAGAGGATCTTGTCGCAGATCTGAAGCAGGCCATGGGTCGGAAGGTAAGCATACGCCTTAAGACCGCGGTGAGCGCTCCTGCTTAATAGAGGCATGACGAGACAACGCAGCCAGAATTTGGATTCAGTAATGGCCCGGTTGAACAAATACGAGGTTCATCCCGAGAGAGGATTTTTACCTGCGCTGGACCCGCTCGACCGTTTGCCTGAGAATTTTGCCCCCTGGGAAGCGATGGCTCATGATCTGCCCAAGTTTCTGGTGACCGGCAAGGCCCGTACGTTTTTTAAAGCGTTGCCGCTTCTGGATGCTACAACCCTCGGCGACGACCGAGAAGGAAAACGGGCGATGGTGATCCTTTCCTTCCTGGGACACGCCTATGTGTGGGGAGAGCAGGAGACTGTCAGTTCCATTCCAGCCTGCTTGGCGGTTCCATGGTATCAGATCGCAAGGCTCTTGGGTCGTCCCCCGGTGCTTTCCTATGCCTCCTACGCGTTGGACAACTGGAGAAGGCTTGATCCCAAGCGCCCGATCGAGCTCGGCAACATCGCCCTGCTGCAAAATTTTCTTGGGGGTCAAGACGAAGAGTGGTTTGTTATGGTTCACGTCGCGATCGAGGCGAAGGCAGGGCCGGCGCTCGCCGCGGTTGTTGCGGCTCAGCAAGCGGTCGTTGACGACCAACCGGAAGTCGTTGCGAGCCAGTTGCTGGCTATCGCCGGGACGCTCGAAGCGATGCATGAAATCCTGCTACGCATGCCCGAACGCTGCGACCCCTACGTCTACTTTCGCCGGGTGAGGCCTTACATACACGGATGGGCCAATCATCCGAGCCTGTCCGCGGGGGTGATTTACGAGGGCGTGGAAGATTACGGCGGGAGAGCGCAAAGCTTTCGCGGCGAGACCGGCGCGCAGAGCTCGATTATACCAGCCCTCGACGCAGCGCTCGGAATTGCGCACGCCGAAGATATGCTGCGTCGCTATCTCAAAGAAATGCGCGATTACATGCCGCCCAAGCATCGAGCATTCATCGAAACGGTGGAGGCGGGACCGTCGGTGCGCGACTATGTCCTTCGACATCGAGATGCACATCCGCGTCTCCGGGATGCTTACAATGCCGCCGTCGATGGCATCGAGCTTTTCCGTTCGACCCATCTCGAGTATGCGCGGAACTATATCGTCAAGCAGAGCCAGGGAGGAAAGCGTAACCCGACGGACGTCGGTACCGGCGGAACCCCCTTTGTTCCCTATCTAAAGAAACATCGGTCGGAGACCGGTCAGCACCGAATCAGGTAAGCATAGGCACGCCCCTACGACAGACTGTGCGAAAACTCAACCGGAGCCCTTCGACTGGGCTCAGGGCGATCGGTTAAAGTCCTTGATCTTGCTAACTGCACAACCCGCTCGTGGTGATGCTCTCGAACCATGAGCGGAGTTTTCACACAGTCTGACGATTCACAATCATTTCCGCCGGTAACGTTGCACGGCCGGGTTCACTCCGACTTTCTTCCCTTTTTCCCAGCGGTAGAAGCCTCGACCATTCTTTATCCCGTAGAATCCGGCGGCAACGAGCTTGTACAAGAGGTCCGATGCTTTGTAGGAAGGGCCCAGCTCCTTCTCTAGGACTTGAGCAATCGCAAGGGTGGTATCGAGACCCACATAGTCGAGCGTGGTAATGGGTCCCATCTTGTGGCCCAGGCACAAGGTAGTTTTGTCTGCATCCTCGCAGCTCATAATCCCTTCCTCGATGACCTTGACCGCCTCATTCAGGAATGGGACGAACATGCGGTTGATCCCGAATCCCGCTTTGTCTTCGGCCAGGATCGGCTCCTTGCCGAGTTCGCGGCAAAACTCAAAGATCGTATGGAACGTCTCCTCGGAAGTCAGAAAGCCCCGGATCAACTCGCAGCCGGGCTGAATCGGGACCGGATTCATAAAGTGCATCCCCATGAATTTTTCCGGCAACTGGTAAGAACTGGCAAGCCGGGTGATCGAAATAGAGGAAGTGTTCGACACGAACAGGTTGCGATAGCCCATCTCCGCCAGAGACCCAATAAGATTCCTTTTTGCCGCTTCCTCTTCCACCACCGCTTCGATGAGGATGTCGCAATCCAGCAAATCATGGCGGTCCATGGAAGTTTTGATGCGCGCGATAGTCTTTGCCTCTTCCTCCGGCGCAATCCCCGTCTTACCGCTCGATCTTTGATAACTCTCCACCGAACGGCGAAGGCTGTCCCGGATGCGCTCCATGCCTTTGGACACGATCTCGGGAGCGACATCGACGACGACCGTATCGAACCCCTTTGCAGCGGCGACCTGCGCGATACCGCTACCCATGAGACCGATGCCTATGACACCCACGTTACGAATTCCTGAGCTCATAGCAGAATCTCCTTTGCTACATTTTTACTCCTTCCGGCCGTCTGTCGCCACTAAAGCGCTTTGTAGCACTTACCTAGCGCATTCCGATAGAATACTTTAGGAGGAGCATATGGCTGGGTTAGAAAAGGAAATCGTTATTCTCTCGGCGGCACGAACCCCCTTCGGCAAATTCTGCGGCGCGCTCAAAGATCTCACGGCTACCGAGCTCGGCGTCATCGCTGGTCGCGCCGCGATTGAGAGAGCTGGCGTCCGTCCGGAGGAGATCGGGTTTAGGAAAGAATCTGACTTTTCCATCGCAATCGTGCCGGGCGTTTACTGTGCGCGAGCGTGCGAGGTTAAGAAACCACACGAAAGCCTTCGATGTCGAGGATGGAGCCGGTTCGCTTTGCTTTCGGTTTGATGAGAGTCTCGAC
>JAHKKJ010000360.1 GCA_020027655.1 Deltaproteobacteria bacterium
ATGGTGCGATCAAAGATCAGCCACAGCATCAAGGCCTATCCCTGCCCAACCGGACTCTCCCCTGAGGCAGTCTCCCGGCGCTCTAAGTGAGACGGTCTGTGACAGACGCTCAACTCAACATCGAGCTGCGAGAATATAATGTATCCCGATTTAAATTGAGGCGCGACGTTCAACTGGCTACTCGAAGCGGATCTTAGAAAGGATTGGGCAATGATCATTGACGGCGACGGTCACTTTTTTGAAACGGAAGAAATGTTTGAGAAGTATATGGAGCCGTCGCTCAGAAACTATCGTCCAAGACTGCTCACTGATGACCATGGATATAATTTTTGGGTTGTCGACGGTGAGACTCCCTACAAAAGGCCTTCGATAAAAGGCGCCGGTGCTCCTGGCACGGCGGCACCTCCCGGAAAAGCGATACAATCCGCGCGGCGCGCGTCCGTCGGCAGCCAGACTCTGACCAACATCAAAGAGCGGCTTGACGATCTGGATAAAGAAGCCATCGAAGTGCAGTTCCTTTACCCAAGCTTTCTTTTGCACGTCAACGCATGGCCGGACGGCATCTTGGCGATGGGTGTTTGCCGCGCATACAATACCTGGTTAGCGGCGACGTGTAAGAAAGCGCCGGATCGTCTCAAAGGCGTGGGCGTCGTTTCTCTACAGGATCCGCCGGGCGCGGCCAAAGAGCTGTCACGTATCAAAGAGCTAGCCATGTCTTCCGTAATGATTAACGGCACGGCCGGTGCGAAACGGCTCGACCATCCCGATCACGATCCGTTCTTTGCCGAAGCGGATCGTTTGAATCTGCCCATTGCCGTTCACTTCAGCCTCCAATTTCCGTTCGTCGACAAACTTTTTGAGCACCATTTTCCGAACCGGGTGCTGGCGGGCATAGTCCCGATCATGGCCGGCTTTACCAGCGTGCTCTGTTCCGGCTTATTGGATCGCTACAAGAATCTCAAGTTTGCATTCCTCGAAGGAGGAATCAGTTGGGTTCCCGCTCATGTGGAACGGATGGACGATCACTTTGAGAACCCCCGTTATAACGCCCGGGATCTCATTAGCCACCCGCCGAGCGATTACCTAAAATCCGGCAGGATCTTCTTCGGCTGTGAGGGCAACGAGCCTTTCCTCGGCCGCGTGGTGGAAGAGGTAGGGGAGGATCTGTTCATCTATTCATCGGACTATCCGCACGCGGACCGGACGGAAGGGACGGCACAGCATCTCAACCAGCGCGACGATATCCCAGGAACTGTCCGAAGGAAGCTTTTGGAAGACAATGCCCGCCGGTTTTACAATCTTTGATCCGGCGCCAGTGCGACTCATTCTTACCCGCACCCTAAACAGTTTGTGAAGCAGCCTAAACGCGGTACGCTCTTCATCCCCTTGTGTTTTTTTAGCTTTCATGTTCAGTTTGAAGCATTCCAGAATAGTGACGTCTAATGAACCAGAGGAGGTGATACTGTGAAGAACGTGCTTAGAGTTTTAGTCGTTGCACTGATTACCGTAGCTTTCAGCGGCATCAGCTTCGCCCAAGCTAAACCGGCAACCCCGGCCACGCCAGCGACTCCACCTGCTCCGGCAATGGAGAAGAAGACGGAGATGAAATCCGAGAAGGCGAAGACCACCCGCATCACGGGTGAGGTAACCTCAGTGGATAGCAAGGCGGGTACGCTGACCGTCAAGACAAAGGATAAAGAGACCAACCTGATCGCTGATTCCAACGCTAAAGGCGCGCTGGAAAAGGTCAAGGTAGGTGACATGGTTAAAGCTACCTACACAGAGAAAGATGGGAAGATGCTCGCTAGCTCCATCGCTGGGGTTAAGTCCAAGGCTAAGAAGTCCGAAAAAGCGACGGCGAAATGACGGAGAAGAAGGCAGAAAAGTAATCCGCTTAAGTCTCACTTTCTTAAAACTAGTCTGAAGAGGGATAGCCGAATTTCCTGGCTATCCCTCTTTTTCGCTTTCAGCGTACTCTCTGCGAACTTATTCACAGCTTTTATGGCCGACTGGGGGCTTCGTTTGCCGGCTTGATTTCAACCTGCTCGATACTATAGAATTTTGCTTTGTCAGGGGTATGGGTTCGCTGTTGTTTGGTGCGCTGAAAGGAGGAGTGGAGATGGACCTGCCGAAATGCCAAAAATGCAACAATGGGATTCTTATCCCATTATCGGACTACGGACAGGATGGCGCGTCGGTAGTGTTCAAAGCGTGGGCCTGCACGAATCCGGACTGCGGTTTCTCCCTCCGAGTGGATAAAGGCGAGGTCACTTACGGCAAGAAAATCGAACCTAAACACTGATTAAATCAAGCAAATCCACTGTTTGGTGTTAGACCGAATACAACTCGTCTTCGGCTCGCCACGTCTTAAGCGGGCATGGTTCGATTAAAGCTCTGAATCGCCCGCCCAAAAAGCTCACATCCCGTTTGCAGGGCCTCTAAACATCGAGCCTGGGTTCCCGCATTTGTGGCGTAACGTTTCAGAATCTCAGGTGCCAGCCACTCGTGACCCGCCTCATCAGCTAACAGCGTATCCCGATAAATCGATGCAGTCTGCGGATCGATGGGCTCGACCCGTTCGATGAATGACTTTGAAGTTCTGGGAAAGAATTCCTCGTGGCCATACTGTACGCTGGCGAATAACTCACAGAAAGAGCCCAGGGCGGCATGAAAATCCCAAAGTTGCTTGAGTTCCGCAAGCGGATTCTTCCACAGTACATCGGGATCACCGTTAAGCTCTGCGATTCTTTTGCGCAGAATCGAGGCGTGCTTCAGTTCATTGGCCACGTACTCCGACAGACAGTGTTGCAGTTCCAACTCGGGCAGATGCGGTACCCAGGGAGCGCTGACTTCGGCCGCTTTCCGCTCCATCACAACTCCGAACTGCAACCGTCGCAGGATAATCTCAGGTGATAGAGGTTTTTCCGCGCCATAGCTTTTGCGCTCGGCAGTCATCTTTTCCCAAAAAGCTTCGCGATGATCCGACAATCGCTTCAGAAAGTCCTCGGGGCTCAATGCTTCCATCGTTCACCTCTCGTTCATCAAGAAACGGTGATTGACTTAGGGAACCTTTTAGGTTTTAACAATACAGAAAATTCGTTTCATGTAAAGGCTGGTTATAATCAGTTCAACCCCTGAGTTTTTTCGCCACCAACTGAATTTTCATGAATTCCACCGAAGCTAAAGCCTACGTCGACAACCTGTATCGCGAACTCCATCTCCACTGGGAACGGAAGATCAGTCAAGGACCGTTTATGACCCACCTGAGAGAAGGGCGCCTGCCATTACCCTGCGCGCGCCGCTTCTTTAAAGATTGGGGGCTTTTTTCCGTGGAGGTGGTTGCTCTGAATGCCGTCTCTTATTACGTTCATCTGCCATTTTTTATTAGCAACTATGATCTCCTGCCGGCATTCACGGAAAAGATCGCTGAAGAGTTGATTTCGCCCAAACCGCCGGGGCATACGTTAATCTTGCTTGAGACTGCGGAAGCTTTGGGGCTTTCTCGGCAAGAGGTTCTGGAGCAACCTGCTTCCGCCGCGGGGCGAGCTATCAGCGATTATTGCCGGCGCATTTTCCAAGACGGCTCGATCATAGAGCTCTGGGGCATGCATGTCTACGAGGAAACCCTCGGCCATTGGTCCAAGCAATGGGCGGAAGCGCTTGTCTCCCACTACGGTTTGAGCAACGAACAGGCCGTTTATTTTACCGCCCATGCCGAGGCGGATTTAGTTCAGCACGACGGACGCATGGGTCACGGGCCGTTGAATCGTCTGATCCTTCAGCGCATCTTGGAACAAGGCCTGACAGCCAAGAAGCTGGGCTATGATCCAAAATACTGCGCTTTCACCATGGTAGACCTTCAGTCGCTCATGGAAAACAACGCTATCGAGCACCCATATTCTTCTTAAAACCCTTAGTTGCACACCAATTTGATAGCAGCAATTTTCATTGCTCAAATTCATTTTCCACGATCGGCGGTATTTATTACGAGTTCGGCATAACGATCGATAAACCATGCTTACCAAGTCTTTACTTGGAACCTGGCTCTTCATTGCCCTCTCTTTTCATTCTTTCGCGGGCGCCGCTGCGCAGCCACGAGGAAAGTGGGAAATCCGCGCTCCCCTGCCGTCGGCAAGAACCGAAGTGGCCGCCGCGGAGCTTGGAGGGAAAATCTACGTGGTGGGCGGTTATGAAAAAAATGGCGACCTGCTGGAAGAATATGATCCGGCAAAAGATAGTTGGCGTCGCCGCGCGTCGCTGCCCCGGCCGTTGCATCACGTAGGTGCCGTCTCTGTAGGTGGCAAGATCTACGTCGTCGGTGGATACATCTCCGGCGAAGGCCCGGTGAATACAGTCTATGAGTATGAGCCGGCCGCCGATCAATGGCGCACGCGGTCGGTTATACCAACCGCACGAGGTGCGTTGGCCGTCGGGGTCATCGCGGGCACGATTTACGCCATCGGCGGCGTCGGCTCGAATCGCAGAAACACCAACGCCAATGAAGCCTACGAACCCGCCCAAGATCGTTGGGTGAAACTAGCGCCGATACCGACGCCGCGGGACCATCATGCGATCGGTGTCGTGAACGGCAAACTCTACGCCATCGGCGGACGAATCAATGGCAGACATGATAAGAGCATAACGGCAAACGAAGAATATGATCCGGCAACAGACCGCTGGCGGGCCCTCGCGTCTTTGCCCACTGTGCGAAGTGGTATTGTGGCTGCTTCTCTAAACGGCAAAGTCTTCGTTTTCGGCGGCGAGTCCAATTCGGGAACCCACAATCAGACCGAGTCCTACGACCCGGTTTCAAATCGATGGCAATCGTGGGCTCCCATGCCCACCGCTCGCCACGGATTGGGGGCGGCCGTACTTGGCCAATCCATTTACGTCATCTCTGGCGGGCCCAAGCCTGGGGCGACGTTTTCCTC
>JAHKKJ010000042.1 GCA_020027655.1 Deltaproteobacteria bacterium
ACCCCACGCGAATCTTTTCCTGTGAGCGGGCTTCGCGCGGGCCCGCGAGGAAAAATAATGCGGCTATTACGGCTATGATGTTTTTCATGACGCTTCTCCTATCACAACCTCAACTCAACCGGCAATCCGTAGTTGAAGCCTACACTGCGCTGTGGCATGCTCTGCACCGAAATGGACAGGCGGATCACCCTATAAAAAAGGAGGAAGCTATGGCTGATGTAATAATTCGTGTATCGAAAAACGGTCCCTATGAGGTGGAGGGCGGAGCCAAATTGTTCGACCACCAAGGGAAGGAGTATCAAGAAGATCAATTCCCCCCGCTCTATCTTTGTCGGTGTGGCCAGTCTAAAAACAAGCCTTTCTGCGACGGCAGCCACGAAGACGCGGGCTTCACAGCCGAGGAGACCGCGGGGTAACGGCCGCTACCCAAACGCAGATCGACCCAACATTCCAAAATTCCATTGTTCCAATTGGAATGAGGAGGAAGCTCACGGGCTCTTGACCACAATCCCCTCCATGCGCTATCCGGGATTTGCGGGCAAGATCGAGTCTCACGAAGGAGAACAAACCCATGTTACAGGGAAAAATCGTTATCGTTACGGGCGGGGCTAAGGGAATTGGTCGTTACGCGGCGCACACTCTCGCTCAAGCCGGTGGCAACGTTGTCATCGTCGACGTAGACGTAGAACGATTGCACAAAACCTTAGGCGAACTCCGTGATCTCAAATTCGAGGCGTGGGCTCTGGCCGCAGACGTGCGCCATGAGGACGAAGTGCGCCGCATGGTTCACCAAGTCGTCGAACGCTACGGTCAAATCGACGTGCTGGTCAACGACGCTGGTATCGTTCCCCACTTTAACTGGGGCATCCCGCGTTGGCCGCGTGTCCGCTTCATGAGCAAGGATTTTTGGGACAACGTCATTCAAACCAATCTGGGCGGAACTTTTTTGTGCACGAAATACGTCGTTCCGTTCATGGAGGCGCGCCAATCCGGAAACATTGTCAACCTCTGGGGTGGCGGCAGAGCCGAGAACCACGGCGCTGCGGCCTATGTCGTCAGCAAAGACGCAATCCGAACTTTCACGCGGTTCGTCGCCGAGGAAGAGCGGGAGTGGAACGTCTGCGTGGTGGCCTTCAGTCCCAAGCAGGCCATCGCCACGGAGGATGCGCCGGAAGAAGCACGAAAGCGTCTCCCTGGTCCTGAATATCTCGGCAACGGCTTCGTGCTGGCGGCGCAAGCCGGTATGGATCTCACCGGCAAGACAGTGGAGCACCGAGACGGTAACCTCGTGGCAGTCGACTAACAGCCTGGCGAAGCGCCCGTACTTCGTATATGGCTGATAGCTTATGGCATATAGTTGGAACATACGAACCATACGCTATAAGCCATATGCCATAAGCCAACTGCGAGGTGTTCTCCCGCTTTGCAAACCGAGCTATCGCCAACTTGACACCATTGGTTCAAATCGAATAGCGTCGATTCATATGTAGCTGCGAGGAGCAAACCTATGTGGAGACAATTCAAAGTTATTGACGCCGATGCCCATATGCATGAACCGCAATATCTTTGGGATCGGTATGTCGAGCCGAAGTACAGAGACCAGGTGCCGAAAGTCGCCTTCATGGATGGCGTGTTCATGATCTACGAGCCCGACGGAAAGTTTATTCCCAAGGGGGAAATCCAGTCGCGACCACCCGAAAGCGCATGGGCGGTGATGGAAAGCAAATATGGCGAGGCTTATCGGCAATGGTGGTCGTCGGAGATTCGGCTGAAGGACATGGACCGTTACGGCTGGGATATTCAGGTGTTGCTGCCCACCGGGAACAACGGCAACTTCGCCTATCGCGTCGCGCTCAAAGACATCAATCTGGGCGCCGCGATGTGCCGCGCTTACAACAATTGGGCCCATGATTATTGCAGCATCGACCCCAAGCGTCTCAAGTTCGTTGCGGTTTTACCGGGCTCGGACGTCGGCGAAATGGTAAAAGAGGCCCGCCGCGCCGTCGTGGAACTAGGGGCTGTGTCGGTGAGAAATCCGTTTCTCCCGGTGGGGAAATGGCTCCACGAGCCGGAGTACGATGCGCTATGGAACTTAGCTTGCGAACTCGATTTTCCAATCTCCGTTCATGGAGAGTATCGCCAACGCCGGTTTCACCCCTTCAGAGAAATCGAAGGCGAAAGAAGAGAAGATATCCAGTTGGCGTTGCGCGGCTTGGATCACGCCCTTGGCTTCCCCTGCGATAACATGACCACTCTCGGCCACTATATCTTCACCGGCATATTGGAGCGCTTTCCGAAGCTGCGGCTCGCCATTCTGGAATCCAACGCTGGCTGGCTGCCCTTCTGGCTGGGAAGAATGGATGACCACACCCACGGGCGAAATAGCGTCATGGGAAAATCAGACAAGCTGCGAATGCTCCCGAGCGAGTACTTTATGCGTCAATGCATCATTGCATGCGACAGCGACGAGCGGGCGCTCAAGTATGTAGTCGACTACTTGCAAGGTGAGAACATTGTCTGGAACACGGACTATCCGCATCCGGACGCTATTGAACCAACCAAGGCGTTACCTGAGCTCGACGCGCAGCCGATTACAGATGAGGCCCGGCGCAAAATATTGTGGGATAACGCGGTTAAACTTTTTGGGCCGAGGATACTGAACTGACGATAGGCAATGGCGTATGGCTAATGGCCTATGGCTTATCGCATATGGCTGCTGGGGATATGGCGGATGGCCATCCGCCATTACTTCAATGTCCGCTTGAACGCGTTGATTCTCTTACTCAAGGACTCACCATCTCTTTTCATTTCGTCTAAGTCATGCGGAGAAACGTAAGATTGCTTTCGGGCGACAAAGAAACATGCGACAGTTTCAAGGTCGAGCCTAGAGCCATATCTAAGAAGTGAGAAAAATCCTTCTTTGTCCCTCTTCCGGAGCCCTCGGCAATATTCAGAACAATCGAATTAGCAGCACGGCGTGCTTGCGATGTGAGATCGAATCGTTCTTCCGAGGGAAACTTCTTGGCTGTTTCATACACTCTAGCCGAAAAATCGATAGCCGCGTGGAAGTTTCTAAGCCTTCAAAGCGAAACGCCATACGTTACGCCTCTTTTGTCCGGCATTCCACGCCATAAGCCATATGCCATCCGCCATTACGCGCCCTCTCCGGGCTCCTCCCGATAGAGCCTCAACGCTTCCATAACGGGCATGTCGCTTGTGGAAAATAAAATTGTTTCTTCCTCATTGGAGCGGTTTCGGTGACTGTGCCAACTCCACAGGGGCACCACAAAGCAATCTCCCCGCTCCCAGTCAAACTTTTCACCGTTGATCACAGTGGTCCCGCTGCCCCTAAAAGCATGGTAGATGGTACTGCTGTTATGTCGGTGGGTCTGGGTTGTCTCGCCCCGTCGCAGCATTTGAATACCACAGGATAGCGTGGGCATCGTATGCCCGCCCGTCGGATTCACATACTCCAACGCTACGCCGTCGAAGGGACTTCCGGGACCACCGCTCAGACGCTTCAAGGTTTCGTACGTATCTTTCCATTGGTAACGCAAGTTATAGCTTGGACGCTCCGGCGATTTTTCCCAAACCGGGCGAGCCAAGCCAACTCTTGGCGCCACACAATCGGCGTCATTTTTCAATGGCTGCAGGCCGCCGGTAAAGGCTTCCCAGGTGATCACTTGAAGCAAGAACAACAACGGGTTATCAAGACCATCGAGCCAAACAACCGGTTCGCCACCGTTCCGGTGTCCATGCCATGTCATCGAAGGAGTGAGAATCAAGTCTCCCTCCTCCATGGGAATTTTTTCTCCTTCGACAATCGTGTAGGCTCCGCTGCCTTTGAGTATGAAACGGAACGCGGCGAAGTTGTGCCGGTGATCTTGGGCCACCTCGCCGGGCTTCAGCAACTGCATCGTCATAAGCATGGTGTGGGTCGTAGTGCGTTGTCTTCTGTTTTTATTGCCTTGATATGCCGGATTGATGAGTCGGAGCACGCGCCTTTCTGCCTTGCCATCGAGACCGTGCATGTTGCCCACCGTCTGGATCGCATCGTAAAGATCTTGCCACTTCCAAACATGAGGCAGAACCGTCGTGTGAGGATCCTTGCTGTAAGTGGCCATGTCCGCGTCGGATGCCTCGGACCAGAGGCCCTCGACACTCAGTTGACGAAGTTTTTCGTCGAGCTGTCGTAACAATTCCGCCTCCGACATGTTTACCTCCTTTGTCGAACCCTCAGGATACGGGGTAACCTACTTTCACCCTCACCTTAATCCTCTCCCGTCGAGGGAGAGGAAAAATATTTCACACCTCCTACTTTCTGATTCCCAATTCCTTTTGCGCTTCGCGTAGAGGCGCGGGCTCAATAATTTCGTTTAACGCGACCTCTCGATTCAGCTTGAGATCAGCCTTGGCTTGCTCGAGGACGAGGCGCAAACCTTCCGGGGGAATATTCCCATCCGGGCTGAAGACTTTCCAGGTAGAATCGTAGGAAGCCGCAGCATGGTCACGTTCCACCTTCCCCCATTCCATCAGGATCCTCACGGCACCTTCTTTGTCTTCCCGGATGAAACGGTTTGCTCGCACCATGGCCTTGACAACTTTCTTAACCTCTTCCGGCTTTTCCTTGATCGTTTTGAGATTGGCGCCAATGCCGATGAAAGGGAAACTAAAAACCTCGTAGGCTCTTAGCAGCACGTTGAATCCCATCTGCCTCCCCAGGGCGTCGCCGGGCGGGGCAATCACCGCTACATCGACCAGACCTTCCTTTAAAGCGGCGAGGCGCGCTCGATCCGGCCCGAGGGCGATGAACTTGAGATCTTTCTCCGTATCCAGGCCGAACGATTTCAACATCATGCGAGCCGCCACCTCATCCGTGCCGCCAAAATTCCCGATCCCGACGATTTTGCCCTTAAGCTCTTTGCCTGATTTGTATTCCGGCTTGGCAACCAAGGCGTGGGTTGAACCGTCTAGGAGGCTCGCGAGAGCGCGCATGGGCATACCTCGCAGCGCGCCGCGCACGACCGAACCGAAGAGCAGAGTGTAGCCAATATCCCCGGTCACAAGGGCGGTTATAATATTCGGCACGTTCATGCGAATGATTTCTACATCCAGGCCCTCGTCTTTGAAAAACCCTTTTTTCAAAGCGACTCCTGACGGAAGAAAGGACATATTGGGGTTCGTTACCGAGATGCGCACCTTGTCGGCAGCTTCGACGAACCCGCCGGGTATTCCAAGAACCGATAGCGCCAGTAAGACGCCGCAGACCTTTCTCACAATAACTCTCAAGCCCGCATCGCGGTCTTGAACACGCCATCCATTTGGCTGGAGACACCACGTTTCGCCAGTTCGTCTTCAAACATTTGGCGAATGCATGGATCTTCGTCCTCGTACTCGATCTGATCTCCGCCGGTTTTCACGCTCTCGGACGTGCCCCACTGTTTTCTTAGGCCGGGAAATTTTCTGCTGCTGAAAGGCTTGAGCGCCAGATACCGGGTGGGCTCGGCACCGACGTTGAAGTGCTGATGAAACCAACGCTCCGGCGGAACCAGCAGGCTGCCGGCGCGCCAGTTGTATCTTTTGAGATCTTCGCCCTCCCGCCACATCACGGAAAAACCCTCCCCCTTGAGAATGATCACGTGCGCTCCAGCGCCGTGGCGGTGGGCCTTCTTGTAGGTTCCCACCGGGAACTGGGAGATATGAGCGGACATAACATTGTTGGCCATCTCGATCATGATCAACCTGCCGCCCGCGCCCCGGTCTTTTCTTTCCACAAGCTCGAAGCTGCCCACGTCGCGGATGAAATTAGTGTCCGAGAATCCCGCGGCCGGCACTTTTACGCTGCCGTTGAAAAAATCCTCCTCGCCGTTATAGCGGTCGGTAAACGGATAATCGCATTGGAAAACAAAATCGATGTTGTGAAATAGGTTCAAAATGGTCGGCGCATTGGTCATGGCCAGCAACCGGACGGGTTTGTCTCCCTGGCCGTTGAAATGCTGGTAGCGGGCGTTCAGCGGCGGCGAAAAGAGGGAGCCTTCGCCCCACTCGAAGGTCTGCTTTTTGCCTCCATCGCGCCAGACGGTGGTAGCGCCTCGGCCGCTGATGACAAAAATCATTTCCTCGAACATGTGCTGCTGCGCTTCAAGAGATCCTCCCGGCGGGATCTCAGAGACGTAGCAATCGTTGACGCCTTCGGTGCCTTCCAAATTGAGATACACGCCCCGACCGCCCATGCGCGGCCACGGCTGAAGCTCTAGTTGGCGAATATCCTCGATATGGAACGCTCGAATTGCCGGAATTCCCTCTCTTTCCAAAAATAATTGGTAGGTCGTCTTCGCCCCCAGTTCATTGGCCGACGGTTTTAGATTTGGTGCGATCATGACATTCCTTTCTCGGCTAAAGTTGCTTCGGTTTGTATTATACAGCGGTCGCGCCGGTCAAGGCCAAACAACGGCCTTACGTGAAGCCCATCGCACAAAGTGCTTGACGGTAGCTTACACTTTCGCGTAACTTCAACGCAGCTGTTCACGCGCGCAGCAATGACGCTCGATCCCATCACTCACTTTCTTTCACGCATCTTCTACGGCTGGCGCATGGTGGGTTTGGTTTCGGCGATTCGTGTGGTCGGCGGCGGGCTGCATCAATACGGCTTTACCGTTTTCTTTCTTCCCATCAGTCAAGACCTGGGCCTGAGCCGTGCCGCCACCTCCCTCGCCTTCTCTCTCTCCAGAGCCGAAGGAGCCATCGAGGCTCCGCTAGTGGGTTACCTGGTCGACCGCTTCGGGCCCCGGCCGGTCATTGTCGCAGCCGCGCTGCTGGCAGGCATCGGCTACATTCTTCTTTCATACGTCAATAGCTACGCGAGCTTCCTGAGCGTTTACCTGGGCGTCATCTCCCTCGCCTTTGTCGCCGGCTTCGTCCACTCGCCGATGGTCGTGGCCAATAGCTGGTTCATCCGCCAGCGGGCGCGTGCCATGACCGTGGTTAGCGCCGCCGTTCCCGTAGGAGGAGCGTTGATCTCGCCGGTGCTCGCCTTCGGCGTAAGCTCCATGGGTTGGCGTTGGGCCGCGTTTCTCTCCGGCTGCGCTTTTCTGGTGCTCTGCGTACCCTTAAGTCTGCGGGTGCGTCGCTCTCCAGAAAGTATGGGTCTTTTGCCTGACGGCGATGTGCCGCACGATGTGTCCAAGAAAACAAACTTCGGCAACAGCCGGACTGATAATGATTTCACCGCCGCTCAAGCCATGAAAACAATTGTTTTCTGGCTGCTGGTGACCGCTATGATGGCGCGTGTCGCTGCGTACAGTACCGTGAGCGTGCACTTCGTGCCGCTCTTGGTCTGGAAAGGTCTCAGTCAAGAGGAATCCGCCTTCTTGCTGGGAGCCTTCGCTTTTATCAACATGGTGGCCCATTTTGTTATCGGCTGGATCGCCGACAAAGTGAACAAGCCCGGGCTCTCCTGCCTGTGCCATCTCGTCTGTGCCTTCGCCCTACTACCTCTTGTTGGTAGCGCGTCGCTATGGCAGCTCTGGTTGTTCATCATCGTCTTTACCTTCCTCGACGCGTCGTTTCCCGTGGTCTGGGCAACGGTAGGCGATTTCTACGGCCGGCGTTATTTTGCGACCATTCGAGGCATGATGAGTTTCTTTTACATGTGGGGCAGCTTCGCCGGCCCCGTCTTTGCCGGCGCAGTCTACGATCGCACGGAAAGTTACGCATCCGTTCTCTGGGCACTATTCGCGATTCTTTCAGTCGCGACATTCTTGAATATTCTCCTGATTAAACCCTGGCAGCAAAGGATGGTCGTCCTGCGCAGTGAAGCAGTTTCCAGTGTCCATTAAAGGAAAACTTCATATATAATAAAACCCAATTCAATGATCCGAACGCTGGCTCGCTGCCTTGTTTTGTCGCGATCGTAAGGACTTCATCCCTGGCCGAAAATGCCGATGTGAATCGAAAAGGCAAAATATGAAACCTCAACCTTGGCTTTTGCTTCTCTGTCTCATGGTGCTCGGTTGCACGGCCGATACGCGGCTCCCTGCTCCGCAAAGTGACAGCCAACCCGCAATCGAATCCCAACAGCTGCGCCAAATGTTGGAGGACTATTTTGAAGAATTCCTAAAACTGGCCCCCTTGTTTGCGACTTCCATCGGCGACTATCGCTATGACGATCAGCTCGCTATCGTCATCAGCGAAGAGCAGCGGGGGCGACGGCGTGCCCTTTACCGGGACTACCAGAGTAAGATAGCGACAATCCCAAGAGAGCGCCTCGAAGCGGACGACCGGCTGATCTTGGCTGTTTTCGAGCGCACGTTGGCAAGGAACCTGGAAGCGTTGCGGTTTAACCAGCACCTTCAACCAGTGCGCCAGCTCAACAGCATGCCAGTGGATTTTCCGATTATAGGTTCGGGCACAGGGTTGCATCCATTCAAGAGTGTCACAGATTACGACAACTTCCTAAAACGCATCGACAGATTTTCGGTCTGGGTGGATACCGCCATCGCAAACATGCGCAAAGGCGTGGAGGTGGGGATAGTGCAGCCCAGGGTGGTTATCGAAAAGACCTTACCCCAACTCGACGCAATGATCGTCGCTGAACCTAAGCAAAGCGTTTTCTTTCAGCCGATCTTGCAGATGCCGCAGAATTTTAGTGAGTCCGACAAAGCGCGACTGGCATTTGCCTATTCACAAGCCATCGAGCAAAGGATTGTCCCGGCGTACCGTAGGCTGCGCAACTTTGTCCAGGAGGAGTACCTCCCCAAAACCCGAGTGACCTACGGCCTCTCGAATCTGCCGGACGGAGTCGCTTGGTACGAACAGGCCGTCAGAACACAGACCACGACAAGTTTAACGCCCGAGGAAATTTACCAGCTGGGAACGCAAGAGATCCTCCGGATCAAGCAAGAGATGGAGCGCATACGCACAGAAAGCGGTCTTCAGGGCAATTTGCAAGAGTTTTCCCGTTATCTCGCCAAAAAGGCTGCTCCCGGTTTCACCAATAGGGATGAACTCATAAAAGGATATGAGGCCATCCGGCAGAAAGTTACGCCGCGGCTGACCAAGCTGTTTGGCCATCTCCCGAAAGCGACGTTTGAGATCCGCACCGTGGAACAGTTCCGCGAAAAATCGTCACCGTCACAGTATCAACCCGCAAGTCCCGATGGCTCCAGGCCGGGAATTTTTTACGTTAACGCGTCGGCCATCGAGATCAACCCGAGGCGAGCTTCTGAGTCGCTATTTCTCCACGAAGCCCTTCCCGGCCACCACTTCCAAATATCTCTTCAACGGGAGCAAGAACGGTTGCCCCGTTTCAGGCGTTTCGGCAATTACAACGCCTTCGCGGAAGGCTGGGCGCTTTACGCCGAGAGCCTTGGTCCCGAACTCGGGCTGTACAACGACCCTTCCCAGTATTTTGGCCGCTTGAATTCAGAGTTATTCCGCGCTACGCGCCTGGTCGTAGATGTTGGACTACACCGCAAGAATTGGTCGAGGGACCAAGCGCTAAAGTTCATGAGAGAGACTACCGGAGCCAGCGAAGCGGGCGCAAGCTTGGAGATCGATCGTTACATCGCCTGGCCGGCGCAAGCCCTCTCTTACAAAATCGGCCAACTCAAGATCTCTGCTATTCGCTCCAAAGCCGAGAGAGCGCTGGGGACTAAGTTCGACATACGCGCCTTCCATGACGAGATTCTGAAAGACGGCGCGATGCAGCTAGATCTCCTGGAAAGAAAAATGGATGTATGGATAGCAAGCCAACTACCCTGATCTTCGAGCGGTTGAAGTGATCGAATTTAGGAGGTTCCTTTGAACGAAGCGACTACGGCGTTCCATGAGTTACTTGCGGAGGAATGGGACTACCAATTGGAGCAATACCCGACCTGGGCATCCCGCTTGGGAGACCGTCGCTGGAACGAACGCTGGGGCGATGAAAGCCTTGACGCCATCGACAAACGAAACCGTCACTATGTCGAAGTGTTGACCCAGCTTGGATCCATCAAACGCGAGAACCTTTCACCAGCCGATCGCCTAAATTGCGATCTTTTTCAGAAAGATTATGAGAACGAAGTCCAGGAGCACCGCTATCGCTGGCATCTGATACCCCTGAACCAACTCGGCGGCGTCCAGACAGCGAATGAGCTGGCCGATGCGCTGCGCTTCGAGACGCTAACGGACTACGACGACTGGCTGGCGCGGCTGCGCGCGCTCCCCGAGTACATCGAGCAAACGACCGCCCTCATGCGTGCGGCCATAGACCAAAAGATTTTGCTCCCGCAGATTGTCTTGCAACGAATTCCAAGCCAGATCGATCACCAGATCGTCGACGACCCAAAGGCAAGCCCCTTCTACAAACCCTTTAGCCGTTTTGCCAGCTCTGTCGCCGCAGCGGATCGTTCGCGGCTCGCTGCGGCAGCGGAGCAGATCATCGCAGCGGATGTGGTTCCGGCTTTTCGCCGTTTTAAGAAATTTTTTGTTGAAGAATATCTCCCCGCGTCTCCCGATCAGGTCGGCATCTGGCAGCTACCTGATGGCGAAGAGATGTATCGCTTCGCCGTCCGTTTGCACACGACGACGAATATGACGCCTAAGGAGATCCACGAAATCGGCTTACAGGAAGTGCGGCGCATCCGCGGGGAGATGCAGTCCGTTGTCGACACCCTGGAGTATAAAGGCTCGCTGGAAGAATTTGGCGCATATTTGCGTAGCGATCCGCAATTTTACTATCAGACGTCAGAAGAACTGCTCCTGGCCTATCGAGCTCTCACAAGACGCATCGACCCATTACTGGTAAAAATCTTCCATACTCTCCCTCGCATACCCTACGGTGTCGAGCCGATTCCGGAAAATGTTGCGCCGGATAGCACGACGGCCTATTATCGCTCCCCCGCCGCCGACGGTTCTCGCGCCGGGACTTACTTCGTTAACCTTTACAGGCCGGAGACAAGACCCAAGTATGAGATGATGGTCCTGTCGCTGCACGAGGCGGTGCCGGGCCATCACCTGCAGATTGCTTTGGCTATGGAAAAAGAGGAGCTACCAAACTTCCGGCGCCACGGCGGCTACACGGCCTTTATCGAAGGATGGGGGCTTTATGCCGAGTCACTCGGCGAAGAGATGGGATTGTACGACGATCCCTATTCGAAGTTCGGCCGGCTGACTTATCAAATGTGGCGCGCTGCGCGTCTGGTTGTAGATACAGGCCTGCACTACATGCGCTGGGATCGAAAGAAGGCGATCGACTTTCTCCAGCAGAACACGGCCAGGCAGGAACTGGACGTTGTTAACGAAGTCGATCGCTACATCGCCATGCCCGGCCAAGCGCTAGCCTACAAGATCGGAGAACTCAAAATCTCTGCCATTCGCGCCAAAGCCGAGAAGACGCTAGGAAGCGGGTTCGATATCCGGGGGTTTCACGATGAGGTTCTGCGAGACGGCGCGCTGCCGCTGGATCTCCTCGAAGCAAAAATGGATGCGTGGATGGCGAAGTAGCATCCGTAAAAAGCCAGCAGCTTGATCGCTCTCATCATTCTAGCTGCGGTAACCGCAAACGCGCTAAAGATTGACAGCTTCTTATCTCTGAATTACTGTCCTCCTTGCCTGTTGTTCAGCCTAAAGAACGGAGGATGGCTTATGAAACCCTTGCAGATGTTTCTTCTAGCCGCTGACAAGCTGGTTCGTTGTCGCTGGGATGGTCGCTCTGAGCGATTGGAGGTCATGAACACCGCTCTCGAGGGCGAAACCCTTCGCGAAGTCGGTCAGGACCCCGCTAATCCCCAGCGCCTCTACGCAGCGACCTTAACGGAGATTCACGTCAGCGAAGACGGCGGCGAAAGTTGGAAATGGCTGCCCTCCGGTGGGATCGACTTCCGCGATATCTGGACGATGCAAGTTCATCCCACCCGTGCCAATGAGCTCTATGTCGGCACGTTGCCTGCTGCCGTCTATGTGAGCGAGAACGGCGGCCGCTCTTTTCGCGAGCTGTCGGCATTCCGCCAATTGCCGGAATACCCCAAGTGGACCTTTCCGCCGCCGCCACACACCGCCCACATTCGCTGCATCACCTTGGACGCCCGCGTGCCGGACGAAATCCTCGTCGGCATCGAGGAAGGGGGCGTGGCGCGCAGCCGAGATAGAGGAGAAAGTTGGGAGGATATCAGCGGCCCATCCAGCGCCACAGCATATCCGGAGTACAACGATCCCGCGGGGATTCTCCCCTACCAGATGGGCAAACACGAAGACGGGCGGGTTTACCGCGACGTTCACTTGGTAATCCGCCATCCTGCGCAACTCGACACGCTGTACGCTACCACGGGCATTGGCACCTATATCACCAATGATAACGGTAAATATTGGTCGAAGGCGGAGTATGGAATGGGACGAGCCTATGCCATTCCGACGGTGATCCATCCTGACGCGCCAAACCGAATCTTTCTCGGCGCGGCTGAGAATGGGCCCACGTCTTGGAAAGGATATCGCACTGTGCGCGCGGGACCCTACAACACAATTCGTTTCAGCCGCGATACCTTACAGGAGACGGGTGGGGCTCACACGCAAATTTTGCGCAGCGACGATGGCGGCAAGAGCTGGCGCCGTCTCAATGGCAGCTTGCCCGCGGGCTATCCTCACATGACCTGCGGCCTTGCCACACACCCGGAGGATGCTAATACAATTTGCGTGGCCTACACCGACGGTTCAGTGTACGCGAGTCATGATGCCGGCGAGAGTTGGCGGCAACTTGAACTGCCACCGTCCAAGCTCTACGGTGTCCGTTTAATGTCCGCATCGTAGTCCGATATCGCGCAACCGCCGCCGCGGATAGTTTAGGGTCTAGGTCTGGGGTTTCAGATCAACTCGAAACTCGGAACACGGGATATCCAGCTTGACAGATCACCGTTGATCGCATTAGGCTTGAGTCGAGAGAAGATTCTAGCCCTTCAATACTCCGAGTAAAGCCACGACACAGTGT
>JAHKKJ010000361.1 GCA_020027655.1 Deltaproteobacteria bacterium
AAATTCTCGCCGACTCAAGGGCTCGAATGAGTCACGCATATGGCCTCCCGTACTGTCACCATGCGCTCATCCTTTACGCTTCACGCCTTGCTCTTCACCCTTTACCCTACACGTCTTACCCTTTACGCTTTCAGGCTCATCGGTATCGTGATTGTAAACTTCGATCCTTTGCCCACTTCACTCTCAACGGCGATATCGCCGCCCATGAGATTGATGAATCGTCTGACAATCGCCAGACCCAATCCAGTGCCGCCGTATTTGCGCGTGCTCGACATATCGGCCTGGCGGAACTCTTCGAAGATGTAATCCAGGGCCTCCTTTTTCATGCCGATGCCGGTATCGGAAACGGTGAGCTTCACGTTGCCATTTTCCTGCCACGCCGCCACTTTGATCTCGCCTTTTTCGGTGAACTTCGCGGCATTGCTCAGGAGATTGAGCACCGCCTGCTTGAGTTTGTCTCGATCGGTTTTCAATGGCGGGATGTCCGGGGCGATCTCGGTCACTAAACGGACGCGACCATCCTTTAACATCGGCTCCACGGTGGAGGTCGCCATTCGGACCACGTCGTTTAGCTGGAACGTTTCGGCGTAAACCTCCATCCGGCCCGATTCGATCTTGGCAAGGTCGAGAAGCTCGTTGATCAGGTTAAGCAGGTGCTCCGAGCTGACCAGAACCTTCTGAAGATTCTCCTTCTGCAGATCAGGGATTTGCGCGCCTATTCTGCGCTGAACGATGCGGGTAAAGCCGATGATAGAGTTAAGCGGCGTGCGTAGCTCGTGACTGACATTGGCGAGAAACTGCGACTTGTGGCGGTTTGCGGCCTCGAGCTGCTCGTTCTTGTCCTGGATTTCCTGGAACAGCCGCACGTTCTCAATGGCGATGACCGCTTGATCGGCAAAGGTTTTCAGGAGAGCGATCTGCTTATCGGTGAAGGGTCGGACCTCGGTGCGGCGAATGCCAATGACGCCCAAGGCAACTCCTTCACGCAACAACGGTGTGGCGAGTAAGGTTCGATGCCCGAAGCGTCCTTGGGCCTCCTTCGCGGCAGGAAATTCGGTTTCGACTTCCGCTGCCAGATCGTCGATATGAATGGTTCGACGGTCTAGAAACACGCGACCCGATACCGCGCTTCGGAGAATCGGAATCTCTTCAGTTGCTGGAAGTGATCCGTGGTAGGCCGCCAGTTTCAGGATATTTCCGTCGGCGCGATAAATTTGTGCGCTATTTGCCTCGCACAGTCTCGCAGCTCTTTCAGCTAGAGCATCCAAGACCGGCTGTAAATCAGTCGGTGAGCTGGCGATAATGCCCAAGACTTCACTCGTCGCAGTCTGCTGCTCCAAGGACTCAGTAAGCTCACGCGTGCGGTCTTCAACCTTGTGCTCCAGGTTGGCGTAGGATTCCTGAAGCTGGGTGGTCATCTTGTTGAACTCGTCGGCCAAGACCTCGATCTCGTCCCCAGTCTTTAGATCGAGACGATAACCCAGATCGCCGGTGCCGATGCGCTCCACTCCTTCACGCAGGATTCGGACCGGACGGACGACTCGTCGCGCTAAGAACAAGCTGGCGATAATCGCCATACCGAGACCGATCAAGAACAGGGTAGAGGTTCGCATCATCGACGCGTAAAGCGTCTCATAGGCCTCTTCGACGGGTCGCTCGATAATAACAGCCCAATCCAGGCCCGGAATGAGCGCGAACGAGGTGAGCACGCTTCTGCCGTGTAGATTATCCGCAACGATTGCATTCAGCTTGGGTCTCCCGGGGATGGGCTGAAAGGCTGTTTTTACTTGATCGAGCAGGGCGACGTTGCGCCGTTGTAGAACGAGACTGATATCGGGATGGGCAATCAGCTCGCCGGTCCGGGTAACGGCATAAGCATAACCTGCTTTTCCCACGGTGATGGCCGACACCACGTCGCCGATGTATTTGAGATTCACTTCGGCCTGCAGCACGCCGATAACGTCGCCGGCGAAACGCTCTATCGGAACGGCAATGGTCATGTAAGGCTCTGAGCCACGGACAAAGTGAACCGGACCAAAATAGGATTTACCTTGCTTCGCCGTTAGAAAGGGCGGCGCGGTGGAAAGATCTCGTTTGACTTCGGGAAGCACCGTGCGCAAGCGCGAAGCCTGCACCCGGATCGCGCCATTTTCATCGAGCGCCAGCGCTTCCGTAACTGCCGGAGCGATTAAAAGAAGCTTTTCGAGTTCGAAGCGAAATTCCGTCGTCAGTCCTTTGGGCGCGATCTCGCGGCTCTTCGTAGCGCCTTTCAAGGTATTGTGAATTTCTTGCACGAACCGCTCGATTTTGACTGCTGCCCCGGTCGCAACTTCCTTCTGGACAGAGCCCAACTGTTCGCGGCTCTCCAGATAGCGGAAATAAATTTCGACAAGACCGCTCGTGATCAGGCCGCCGCCGATCAACAGCAAAGAGATAAAGAAGTAATCGCGAACCAGCCGTCCGCGCCGCCGCCCAGAGAAAAGGCGGAGGAAGGGAAGACCTCTTAGATTTTGGATTTTGGTTTTGAGCTGTTGGAACATGCTCATTTTGGATTTTTGATTTTAGATTTTCGATTCGCCGGAGAAGTCCCGTTTCGCTTCCGTAGAGTTCTAATCGAAGTGACCGTCAACGACTCGACAAACTGGGATAACGCTCAATGCCAACTTTTTGGTTCGATCCTTAAACGCTTGCTCATTCATGTGTCTTTTTCCAAATCGAAACCGGCAACCTGAAAAAAATCCTTCCTTCCAGTGTTTTCTTTCTTCTAATCAAAAATCGGCAATCTAAAATCGAAAATCGAATCATTTGATTACTTTTTTCGCCCGCGCCAGCACGTTGGGTGGAATCGTCAGCCCCAACTCCTTTGCCGTCTTGAGATTGATGACTAGTTCCACGTCATCGAACGTTTCGATCCGAAGGTCGCCCGGAGGCGTACCGCTTAGAACTTTCTGAACATACTTCGCAGAGAGCCGGCCGATCTCATAGTAGCTTTGGCCATAACTGGCAAGGGCCCCTTTGGCGACCAGACTTTGCTCCTGGAACATGGTCGCGAACCTCTTAGCCCTCGCGGTATCGATGATGAGCTGGGCCTGGCTAAGCACCATCGCGTCCGGGGTGTAGAAGAAAGCATCCGCCTCTCCTGCCTTGAGCGCCTGCAAAGCCTGGCGGAGTTCCTCGGCTGACTTAACATGCCGTTCGATGAACTTAAGCCCCAAGCGCTTCGCTTCCTCGCGCCCCGACTTAGCTGCCTCTGTGGGGCCCGGATTGCCTGGGTCGTAGAATGTTACGACCCGACTTGCCTTGGGGAAGATCTCTTTCAGGATTTCGAGACGCTTCGCCGTGAGGTCTCTCAATAGGAAGTGGACGCCCGTGAGTCTCCCCCCGGGTTTCGCGAAGCTATCCACGAGCCCGCCGGTGACTGGATCACTCCCTATGCAGAAAACGATCGGCGTATTTGTGGTTGCTGCCTTCGCCGCTGTAATGACAGAACTGGCGAGCGCGTAAATTAAGCTGACTTTCTCTCGCTCAAAATTCCTTGCTGCCTCCTCCGCCGCTTTTACATCGCCCTTCGTATCCTTGATGGTTAGAGTAAATTGTTTCCCCTCTTCAAGCCCAAGCTCCCGTAGTCCTACTTTGAGCCCGTCAACTGTCTCGTACAATGCACCTCCCGGCAGAAGAATGCCAATGCGATAGACCTTCTTCTGCTGCGCTTGGGCAGCTCCACCACCTAAAAGTGTAAAAAGAATAGCAAGCAACCCCACCGATTTTAGATTTTGGATTTTGGATTTTGGATTGTCGGAGCGAGAACGCATCACCTCTTGATTTTGGATAGTTCGACTTAGCTCAGTCCCGGGTTTGGATTTTGGATTGAAGAGCAACGAAGATTTTGATGATGGGATTTGAAATATCTTAGCCATCTTTGTTTCTCCTAATCCAAAGTCGACAATCTTCTTCCAGTGCTTTTGTTTTCTAATCCAAAATCGAAAATCTAAAATCCAAAATTATTTAATCACCTTCACCGCCCGGTTGAGCACCTCGGGCGGAATTGTGACGCCGATCTGGTTAGCCGTCTTGAGATTGAGCGCAAGATCGAACTTCGTTGGTTGCACCAAAGTCAGATCCCCGGGCTTGGCGCCTTTGAAGATTTGATCGACGTACTCAGCCGCGCGTCGCGATAAGTCGGGCAGGTTAACTCCATAGCTCATCAGCCCGCCCGCCTCGACAAATCCGGTTCGGTCGTAAACCGATGGCAGCCGGTTTTTGATCGCCGATTGCGCAATCCGGGCGAGGTGACTGTTGAACAGAGCGTCCGTCATTACGAACAGAGCACCACTGCCGCTCTTGGCGGCAGTAGCAACCGCGCCGTCCAGCTCGTTGGCATTTTGGGCCGTGACCGATTGGAACGTCAGGCCCATCGCCCGAGCGCCGAGTTCCGCGTCTTTGAGACTCCGGCCGTGGCCGGGATTTTTCGGATTTGAAAGCGCGCTTATTTGAGCCGTCTTGGGAAGTATTTCCTTGATGAGTTTCAGCCGCGCGCCGAAGAAGTCGGAGGACATTCTTGCCACGCCGGTGACGTTGCCGCCCGGGTACATGAAGCTTTTAATCAGTCCCGCCTCGACCAGATCCCCGGCGCCGGCCACGACGATGGGAATGGTGGTGGTGGCGTTCTTGGCGGCGACGGCCACGCCGGTGCCGCCGACCACGATCACATCGACTTTTTGTTCGACCAGCTCCCGAGCGAGTTTATCTAACCGGTCGGTCTTCCCTTCGGCGTAACGGTACTCCATGGCAATGTTCTTGCCCTCTTCGTAGCCCAAGTCGCGCAGTCCCTGGCGCAGGGCCTCATCGCGCGCAGCATTTACTGCCTGGGTACTCGAAACCAGCACGCCGATCTTCCAAGTTTTTACCGGCTGTTGCGCGCTCGCGAC
>JAHKKJ010000362.1 GCA_020027655.1 Deltaproteobacteria bacterium
TACTGAGCCGGGCAAATTCTATCTCCACGGCAAAATCCGCTTTGGCCTTGTCCGTATTGTAGAGATGCAAATACATCCGCGCCTCGCTGGACTCTACGGGCGGTGTTGGCAGCATCGAGCACCACTCCGGAATGAGATGGGTTCCCGGCCAACCCAAAACCGCCGTGTCTACCAATAGCAAGTCGCTGTCGTTGTCCCGCATTCTTTCGCCTAAATATTTTGCTGCCTCCAGCGAAAAACGCGGGCTTTGAAGAACATAAGCGCCTCCTTCCAGCTCATGGTACGATCTATCGCCCCAGCCCGTCCTGATCAATAACGCGTCTCCCTTTGCCGGCCGGGAGGAATCGATCGCCTTTTCCACGTCCGTCCAAGTTATTTCTTCCTCGTTGCCCTTTGGGATGGTGGCAACAGTCGTTGATCGCAAAACGAGCTTCTCAACCGGCAGCTCATCGAGCCGGGTTGTCCTGCGAAAATCCGCAAACACCGATGGCAAGGTCAAGCACGTTCCTGTATCGCTGCCCACAACGATTCCTTTTTCTTGATGATCTTTGGGACCGAGGAAAAACTTTACCGAAGTCGGCAACACTTCGTCCGGCATCCATTGATGATTCAAGGGCATTGTAAGTTCGATGAAGTTCATACTTTTCACCTTTGCGGGGTTGGCAGCAGCAGAATTAGGATGCAGATCTTAATCCTGCTTGCGGCGAAACTTATCGCGATGTTTTCCGGCGTGTCAACCGCTCCTCAAGAGGAAAGCTAGCTTGACAAAGTACCTTCTGTTCATGATAGCTCTGACACAGATTCAAATTACCGCATCAAATTGAGGAGGAACCATGGCTAATGAAAAGAAAGTTGTTACAGGATTGGGGAAGCCGGAAATACATCGTGTGTTGATTCGGGGATATGATCTGACGAAAGACCTGGTCGGGAAAATTACATTTGCCGACATGACCTATTTAATGTTGGTGGGGCGGTTCCCTAACGACGGCGAAAGGCGGATGACCGATGCTTTGCTCACGATTCTGGTCGAACACGGCATGGTCAGCAGCGTGGTTTCGGCGCGGCTTTGTTACTCCACGGCGCCGGAGGCCTTGCAGGCGGCCGTCGCGTCTTCGATCCTTGGGGCCGGAAGCGTCCATCTTGGCTCTTCCGAATGGTCGGCAAAAATGCTCGTCAAGGCACTACCGGCAAGCAGTTCGCCAGGTGATCTCGATGCAGCGGCGGCGCAGGTGGTGGAACAGCACGCCAAAAAGAAAAAAAGGATCGCGGGGATCGGCCATAGAACTCATCCGGAAGGCGATCCGCGGGCAGTGCGTCTGTTCGAGATCGCGCGGGAGACGGGTGTGTACGGACGCCATTGCGATTTCCTCCAAAGGATCTGCAAGGCGGCGGAAGCGCAGTATGGCCGTCCTCTGCCCGCCAACGTCACCGGCGCCATCGGCGCAATCGCGCTCGACCTGGGGCTCCCGTGGCAGATCACCAAGGCGTTCGCGCTCATCGGGCGAACCTTGGGAGCGGTGGCTCACATCGGCGAAGAGATTCGCAACCCCATGGCTGAAAATATCAACGCTGCCATCAAGTCACAGATGGTTTACGATTTCGACAACAAATGAACGCACAAACTGGTCGCGCGCGGGGTACTTTTTGAACGGTTTGAACGATTGGAACGACCGGAACTCTATCGCGAAGGTTAGAGCCGGTCCATGAAACCGCTTTCGTCGAACTCTTTGCACAAGCCAACGTGCACGATATCATCAGTTTAAAGCAGCGACGCTTTGGGATTCAATCTTTCACATTGAAAACTGAATACCGGGAGAAATATTCTAAAAATTCCTTGTCTTGACAAGGATTCTATCCTTGTTAAAGTAAGGATATGAGCAAGGTCACTAGTAAACTGCAAGTAACTCTTCCCAAAGCCGTGGCTGAGCAGCTAGGCATCAACCCCGGGGACGAGATCGATTGGGAAATCGCTGGCGAGGCGCTACGAGTTATACCGGCGGCCAAGAGACGACGTGTGAAAGGCGGAACCCAGGCCCGAGTTGGCTTGTTTGATCAAGCCACCCGACGACAACGGAAACGCGAAAGTATGGTTGATCCTGCTTTAGTCAGGACGGCTCAATCGGGACGGGGTTGGACGAGGGAGGATCTGTACAGCCGCGGAAATAGCCGGTCCGGGGGCCGCAAATCATAAAAGGCCGAACCCGTTTGGATTGCGGTGAAAGCAAAGGATTACGCTATTGAAGCGGTTGGATTTGTTTGAGAGATTCAGATCGTAGTTGTGACGGCGCTGGTTGATACAAACATTCTTGTCTACCGGTTCGATGTCCGCTTCCCGAACAAGCAGCGCATCGCCGCGGAGTTGCTCCGCCGCGGGATCGTAGAAGATTCGATTCGCGTTCCCCACCAGGCCATCGTGGAGTTTGTTGCCGCCGTGACACGTCCGCTGGTTAAAGACCGCTCGCTGCTAACGCCCGAGGATGCTAGACGTGAGGCGGAAGAGTTCCTGGCGCAGTTCAGCATTCTTTACCCGAACGAAGCGCTCGTACGGCTGGCTCTGCGCGGTGCTGCTGCCTACCAGCTCGCTTGGTTTGATGCGCATCTCTGGGCGTATGCCGAGCACTACGGGCTCTCGGAGTTGATATCTGAAGACTTCCAGCATGATCGTCTTTACGGTACCGTTAGAGTTGTGAATCCATTCTTGTAGCAAGAGGCGTCGTAAGGTCCGTTCACGCAACGTGTGTGGTTGTCTAATAAGGATCTGTTTGCACGAAGGCAAGGACATGTGATGATCGCTTGCCGCAAAGACACGCCATATACAAGCATCGAGGCCATGCGCTCGACCAAGTCACCCGCGCGGTTCGGTGAAGGGGGAACCGGAAGCATCAGTTATGTATTTAGCGTCTCAACAAAATCAAATAGTTGCGGCTACTCATTTGTGCAGAATCCGATTAATTCACAAACTCTGGGAATGAAAAAATGGCTCCATCAGCCACTTGGAAAGGAATAGTGACAGAATGATGCGCAATTTCATGAAAACCGTGAGTCTCGTGGCCGTGCTCTTTGCAGCGGTTTGTAACGCGCAGGTGCACAAGCCCGCCTACGATGGTTGGAGTTTGCTGGCCCCGCTGCCCGCGACGAACTCAGAAACAGCCGTGGCGGAGCTTGACGGGAAGATCTACGTGATCGGTGGTTACCCAGCCGACCGCAAAACGGTCGCGACCGTTCAGATGTATGACTCGGCAAACGACAAGTGGCAGATCGTCGCACCGCTGCCGGTGCCACTGAATCATGTTATGGCCGCGGCCGCCAATGGTAAGGTTTATGCGATTGGCGGGCAGACCAGCGAGACGAGCGATCCGCAAAACGCCGGGTTCGTGAACACCGTTTACGAATATGACCCGGCGGCTAACCGATGGACGTCCCGCGCGCCAATGCCGACACCCCGGGGCGGCGGGGCGGCCGCGGTGATTGATGAAAAAATTTACGTCGTCGGCGGGCGGCCTCCCGGCGGCGCCGACTTTGCCGTGTACGATCCCAAGGCGGATCGTTGGACGAAGTTGCCAGACCTGCCAACCCAGAGAAATCATCTCGCCGCGGGGGCGCACGACGGCAAGGTTTATGTCGTCGGCGGACGATTTGAGGGAGGCTTTAGAAGCGAGCGCACGGATGCTGTCGAGGCGTTCGATCCTAAGACCAACCAGTGGTCCAAGCGGCGGTCCATGTTGCGGCCGCGCGGCGGGGTGAACGGGATATTCGCCAATGGCTGCTTCCATCTATTCGGCGGCGAAGGCAACCCGGAACACCCCTACGGGATCTACCCGGACCATGACTACTACAATCCGGTTACCGACAGCTGGCACCGATTAGAAAATATGCCGATCGCGATCCACGGCGTGACCGGCATGGCGTTCATCAAAGGGCTCATCCATCTTCCCGGCGGCGGCACCGCAGTGGGGGGCAGCAGCGGTTCGACGATTCACCAGGTGTATAAGCCGAGTATGAGTTGCCGGTAGAAATTTAGTTCAAAGGTCTGGCCAAAGATATTTGAATTTTTCGATGAAGAAGAGATCGGAAATACTGTGTTTCGCGCAAAGGCGCAAAGGGCGCCAAGGTTCGGAGGAATAAGTACGGGTCTTTCTTTGCGTGCTTGGCGTCTTGGCGCGATAACGTTTTTTGTCACTTTAGTGGGGAGCATAAAGTGTTGGAGATAAATTCTCAGACTTCGCAGTGTAAGAATCTACGCCTTACATCGTTGGATTGCCGCGTCCTCGAGAATAACAGGTGACGCGCACACGATTTGAACATTTTGAACGGCTTGAACAATTTGAACTTCTGGAACTGTCTTAAGACATTGGAGGTATCACAATGAAATTGGATGGCCAAGTTGCGATTGTGGTGGGCAGCGCGCGCGGCATCGGCGAAACGATCGCCCATACGTTTGCGCAAGAAGGCGCAAGCATTGTGCTGGTGGATCTTGAAAAGATGAAACCGCAGCTCGACGGCGTGGCGCAAGAAATTACCGAGAAGGGCAGTAGAGTGATCGCTATCGTGGCCGACTGCACGGATGATCGCCAGGTGAACGCCATGGTGGGCGAAACCCTGCGGCGCTTGGACAAAATCGATATTCTGGTCAACAGCGCCGGGCTCAGAGGACCTCTGGTGCCGGTGCAAGAGATCACCGAGCAGGAATGGGATTCGGTGCTCGCCGTCAACCTGAAGGCAGTGTTTCTTTGCTGCCGGGCCGTTTTAAAGCAGATGATCAAGCAGAAGGGCGGCAGCATTGTCAGCATCTCCGGCACAGCCGGGAAAGAAGGCATGGCTCTGCGGGGCTCGCTCTGTGCCGCTAAGTGGGGACTCCTGGGGCTAACGCAGACAATCGCGAAAGAAGCCGGGCCTCACGGCATACGGGCTAATGTTATTTG
>JAHKKJ010000363.1 GCA_020027655.1 Deltaproteobacteria bacterium
GCGCGATCTCTTCGATGCTCTTTCCTTGAAGCGCTTTGTTATCGGTGCGACAAACTTTGTTTACGAATATTGAATCCCAGCGGCGCGAGAAGTTGATCGCGGGACCACGCGGAACCACTTCTTCGGCCAATTCTCTCCGAGTCTCTTGATTGCAAAGCGCTTCCTTACGGGCCTCCAAAGGCATGGACATTACTTTTTTCCAGGCCGGCATCTCATCGAGCCGATTGCTATCCTTGAGATTCCAGCGCCGAAGAGCAAGCCGGGTACTGGTCATGGCAAAGCTCGCAGCTCCGCGGCGAGCCCGTTCTTCGACGTCGTCCAACTGCTTGCGCCAGAGGTCGGGCTCGCTCCAGCGATGATGGATACTTTCGCCGATCAGCGGGCGGCGGGTTTCTTTCAATATGGTGTCATACCATTGGCTAATCCGCGCAACGTGCTCTGGCGTCGCAAATGCGCCGTGGGTGAATTGCACGGCGCCCCGTTGGTTTTGCCCCACTACACGGCAAAGCCGCTCGATTTCATGCAAGCTTGCGAAGCGGCTGGGGACCGGCTTGCCGTCCTCGCGAAAGTGACTCTGGTTAGAATTCGTCGAAAAGCCAAAAGCTCCCGCCGCCAGGCCCTGCCGCACGAGTTCTTCCATCTCGGCAATCTCGGCGTCATTGGCTTCCCGCTCGACGCTGGCTTCCCCCATCGCGTACTGGCGAACGGCGCAGTGGCCGACCAGAGTCGCCACGTTGAGACCCAGCGGTCTGCGACTGAGCGCATCCAGGTACTGTCCGTGGGTCGTCCACTCCCAGGGAATACCGGCTTTCAAACTATTGCGCGGCATGCTCTCAACCCGCACGAAGGTGCCGATCAGCGCGTCGCGACTCTCCGGCTTGCACGGCGTTAAAGTCAGGCCACAGTTGCCGAAGACGACGGTGGTAACACCATGCTCGTTCGACGAGGAGCCCAGCGGGTCCCACCAAATCTGGGCGTCGAAGTGGGTGTGAAAATCGATGATGCCCGGGGCTACGGCAAGGCCATCCGCATCCAGTACTCGAGTGGCCGCTTCGTTAATTCTACCGATGGCGGCAATACGCCCGTCACGAATCGCCAGATCCGCAACAAAGGACGGCATGCCGGAACCGTCGTAAATTCGTCCATTTCTTAAGAGCAGATCGTACATGCGAACTCCTTATGGCTTGCGTTTTGGGCACTGCAACAGCAACGTCTCAATCTGTGCCATAGACCAAGACCCGAATATATTTTAGTAGGACACGCATTGGCAACCGCGGCCGCATTCCGTCAGTGTGAATTCCATTGTTAGGGGATCACTCCCGTGACCCCAGGTGCATGTTGAAAAACTTCGTGGCTGAGGACCATGCCTGTTCATCTTGTTCGCCCTTGAAGCCGTGATCCCCTCCGCCGATAACCAGCAACTCGACGGGTCGATCAGCCTTGCGCAGCGCTTCTTGCATCCTGAGGCTCTGCTCGGTTGGGACTTCTGTGTCACGGTCGCCGTGAATAAGCAGGACCGGAGAGTGGATCTGCTCTGCAACATGGACTGGGGAGTTCCCGTAGCCGGTTCCGCATACCAGCGGGACATAGAAGTTGCGGATTCCCGCATTACTCGTCGTATCCTTCCAACGTTGAATATCGGTGATCGGAAAATACGCGACGATCGCTTTGATTCGACGGCTCCGTGCGCCCGAGAGTAATGCCACCTGACCGCCCAGAGAGAACCCCAGAACACCGATGGAGTCGGCATTAACGCCCGGGAGCGCTGCCAGCCAATCCGCAGCTTTCGCGACATCGTCGGGTTGCTGCGTTCCGCAGTCGTCCAATCCGCTGGAGGGCGGCCATCCTCGCATGGAGAGCGCCAGCGCCACGTAGCCCAGTTCCGAAAGCCGTCGTGCCGTGCCTTCTACTCGCGGAGCCCCTGGCACGCCCGGTCGGGCCCAGCCGTGTAACACGATGATCGCCGGCAGCGGTTTCGCTGTGCTAGCAGGACGAAAGAGAACCCCGCCGAGAGTCACGCCGGAGCCAGGCAAGCTGACTTCATATCGACCTGGATCGCTGACCGCCGTAACGTCGGTAACTACCTGAGTACATCCCGCCGCCGCAAACGCTAGCAGTAACATCACCACTGTCTTAGGCATAGATTGCGACTCCAGCCACTGGACAACAGTGTATGCCGGCGGTGAGGAAGTCAAGAAAAAGCGAAATCGTGACCGGCGATTCAAAGTCGTGCGCAATCAGGCCGGCGGATAGACCATTCCGGAGCCGGGGCCCAATGGAATTCCCAAAAGAAGCCAAAGCGCCAGCAGGGCGGTCCAGCCGATGGCGAACGCCACTGAATACGGAAGCATCAAGGTCAACAAAGTTCCTAGGCCGATACGGGGTTCGTATTTCTGGGCGAAGGCGATCACTAGCGGCATATAGGGCATGAGAGGAGTGATGATGTTAGTAAACGAATCACCGATGCGGTACGCCGCTTGTGTAACCTCAGGAGAATAACCCATGATCATGAGCATAGGCACGAACACGGGTCCGATAACCGCCCATTTCGCCGAGGCGCTCGCGACAAAAAGATCGATGGCCGCGCAAACGAATATAAACAAAACGATCAGCGGAATTCCGGAAAGCCCCGAGGCGCGCAGCAAATCCGCGCCGGTGACGGCAAATATTAGACCCAGGTTCGACCAGCCGAAGTAAGCGACAAACTGGCTGGCCGCGAAAGCCAGAGCGATATAGCTCCCCATCGTTCCAAGGGTTTCCTCGATCATCCGTCCGACATCCCGATTGTTTTTGATCGTTCCCGCCGCCAATCCGTAGGCAACGCCAGGAAGCAAAAACCCCACCGACATCAAGACCACCATCCCCTGAAAAAACGGATCGAGGTTTCCCTTCGCGTCCCGCAAGAGCGCGTTATCGGGAAAGATCAAGAACAACAAAACGATAAACTCTACGAGCACAGCCAACCCCGCAGCGAAGAGGCCACGCCGTTCCTGCGCAAGCAAGGAATCGCCGGCCCTGTCACTCTGCCCCGCGTAGCGCCCCAGCCTGGGCTCGACGATCCAGTTGTTTACTGCGGTGCCGATGAGGGTCAGCAAAAAAGTCGAGCCGATCATGAAATAATAGTTAGCGGTGGCGGGAACGACGTAGTTTTTATCGTAGAGCCGGGCGGCCTCCTGCGTCAGCCCTGCCAGAAGCGGATCCACCGGAGTCAGAAAAAGATTGGCACTGAAGCCGCCCGACACTCCGGCAAAGGCCGCCGCCAAACCGGCGATGGGATGGCGGCCGACTTGCGCGAACAGCACGGCGCCGAGAGGAACCAGGATTACATATCCCGCGTCGACGGTCAGACTGGCATTGACACCGGCAAAAACCAGAGCGGCTGTGATCAACCAATGCGGCACGCTCCGGACAAATCCTTTGAGCGCGGCCGAGAAAAGACCGCTGCGTTCAGCCACTCCCACTCCGATCATCGCGACCAAGACCGTTCCTAAAGGTGCAAACCCGGTAAAGTTACTGACCGCCTTGGTGATGATATTTTGGATTCCCTGGCGATCGAGAAGATTGACAGCCACGATCGGTTTCCCCGTCAGTGGATGAGTAACCGAGAGTCCCAAAGCATGAGCGATCCAGGAAAGCAGCAGAACCGCCACTGAGAAGAGCAGAAAGAGATTGAACGGGTGCGGAAGTTTATTACCCCAGCGCTCGATCCGGTCGAGCACGCCAGCGAGGAAACTTCTTCCACTTGGAATTCCAGCCATGTCTCGACCCAACTATTATTTCGGTCTCAAGCTGTCAAGAAAAAAATGGCGCAAGACGTTAAGATCATTTTGTTAGAGATCCTTCACTCCGTTCAGGATGACGGTGCTTTTTGATGTCATGCTGAACGAAGCGAAGCATCTCTACGACGACCGAAACACGATTGAAGACCCATCTGTTTGATGATAGACGAAACACCTATGGCGAAGTACCGCGTTACCGTCGATACCGGCGGAACATTTTCCGACTTTGTTTTTTTCAATGAAGATAGCGGTGAGATCAGCATCACGAAAGTCCCTTCGACTCCTAAGGAACCCTTTCAGGCCGTGCTGAACGGCGTTAAAGAGCTGGTCGATAAGGGCGCAGCGGCAAGAGACATTTCCTTTTTCTGTCACGGCACAACGGTTGGCACCAACACACTCCTAGAGGAAAAGGGAGCAAGGACGGGCCTTCTCGTCACGCAAGGCTTCCGGGGAATTTACGAGGTGATGGAACAGACCCGCGGCTACGGGCCGGCCACCTACGATCTCTTTTTCGAGAAACCACGACTCCTTGCCCCACCCTACCTCACTGAAGAGATTCCCGAACGGGTCGATTTTCGCGGCAACGCGTTAAAGCCTATCGATGTCGAAGCATCGCTTCAAGCGGTTAGAAATCTGAAGAAGAAGGGCGTCCAGTCGGTGGCGGTCTGTTTTCTTTTCTCGTTCTTGAATCCCGATCACGAGCTAAAAATCAAAGAGATCTTCGCCAAAGAATTTCCCGAGGCCAGTCTCTCGCTCTCCTTCGAGGTGCTGCCGCAGATCCGCGAGTTCTACCGGATGAGCACAACCGTGATCAACGCCTATATTGCGCCGGTGATGGCGAATTATGTCAGCCGTCTCGAAAACCGGCTAAAAGAGATGGGCGTGATGACGCCGAAACTCTACATCATGCAGTCCAACGGCGGGGTTTCGACATTCGAAGGCTCCGCCAGGAAACCGGTGGCCACGGTCCTCTCCGGCCCGGCGGGAGGGGTTATCGCCTCCATGGGCACCTGCGAGCGGATCGGCGTCAATAACATCATCACCTTTGACATGGGCGGCACCAGCTGCGACGTCGCGTTGATCCACCAGGGCAATCCGGTGATCACCACCCAGGGAAGAATCAACCAGCGACCCATCAG
>JAHKKJ010000364.1 GCA_020027655.1 Deltaproteobacteria bacterium
GAAAAATTAAATGCTCTCAATTACGAGCTGGCCTGCGAGATCGATGAAGAGCTTACAAAAGTTGAGAAGGAGGATGGCGTGGCCGTGGTTGTCTTGACCGGGGCTGGGCCAAGGGCATTTTCGGCCGGTGGCGATATACATCAAATGGTCCGATCAACCCCCGAGGAGTTGGCCGCGCGCAGCGAGGTTCGCAGCCAGGCTACCTGGCACGTCGCCACTTTCCCGAAGCCGATCATCGGCGCCATCAACGGCCTGGCCTACGGCGCCGGCGCCCAGCTCACTTCGATGTTGGATATGCGCATCGGCTGCGAGCACGCCGAGTTCCAGTTTCTCGCCGCAAAATACGGCCGCGCCAATTCCACCTGGTCGTTGCCGCTCGTCGTAGGAATGCCCAAAGCTAAGGAGCTGCTCTATACCGGACGGCTCGTCAAAGCGGAAGAAGCCGAGCGAATCGGCTTGCTCAACCAGCTCGTCTCATCAGCAAGAACGACTCCCGCATGGTGCAAGGCATTAAACGGCTGCTGCATGAAGACATCGGCATGGATTGGCGCGGACGCTATGACAATGAGAAGAATGCGCGCGGCACCTATCTCAAAGCGAGTGACCCGCGAGAAGGATTCAAGGAATTTTTAGCTAGGAAAGGAATGCGAAGCTGAAGTCAGCTTGTGCATCATTTCTTGTAGAGCCCCGCGATGAATCCGCTTTGATCGATCCGCCTCACAAAGGACGGATCGAATATTAAGTTCGGGGCGCTCTGTTTCGCTTGTGGATGGCAGCGGGGCCAACAATCATGGCTTAGTTCCAAACCTCTTGAACAGAAACAATTTCTATTTTTTTGCGGGCAAGTAAAAGGTTGCCAGGAGCCTGCGCCGCATTCCTTCCTCCCCTTCCGGCAGCATGTCGAATTTTGTGGTCTCGCCGGTTTTCTGCAAGATCCCGCGGCCTTCGTCGTCTTCAGACATCGCGAGCAAGATCGCCTTAAGGCGATCGGCCAACGCCGGGGCCATATCTTTTCGGATGGAGACGAGGTGGCGCGGGAGCCTTTCCGTCTGTGCCAGAATGCTGACGTCCGCTTTGGTCTTCTCGTCGAGTTTGGCGTGATCGTCGTCACTAAAGGCACCGCCTGCCGCCTCCTTGGTCAGGACCCAGTCGACGACTTTTTCTTGAGAAGAAGCAAAAACATAACCAATCTCTCCCGGAGCAACGCCCGCTTCCAATCGGCTTTTCTCCGAGAGTTTGAATCCGTTCCTTAGGAGGAAGAACTTCGGCAGAAAGTAGCCTGACGTCGATTCGGGATCCTCGAAGACAATGATCTTACCTCGAAGGTCGTCCAGGCGGTTTATGCCGCTATTTCTTTTCGTGAAAATGAGGCTTTGATATTCCGGCTTGCCTCTTTGCCAACGTCTCAAGAGCAACTTTCCGGCTCCATGCACATCGTTGATGACATACGTCGAATAGGTGCTCTCCATGTAAAAGTCGACTTTCTGCTGTCCAAGAAGCTTGGCAAGCTCGGGCGGTGTGGAAGCTATAATCACCTTGCCCTCGTATGAAAGCTTGCGCGCCACGTAACCGACAAAATCGCGATAATGCCCTTCGATTTCTTTCTGATTCACTTCAGAGACGATACCTAGAGAGATCGTTTTAGCTTCCAGCCGGTAGGGCGTCTGCCCCGCAGCGTCGAAGCCAAGGAATGCGCCAGAGAGGAGAGCCGCAATTACAATGACGGAGAGCCGGCGACGTTTTCTCTTCATGATCATGTCTTCCTACCTCACTTCTCCCGGAAACAGCTTAGAGGCGTATTCTCGGTTGACCGCTTCGATGAGCGAGTTGTCATAAAACCTTTTGGGGTCGGCGCTCTTGGCCTTGAGGTCTGAGGAATCGTCCAGCACAACGCGGATCGCGGCGGGATCGACGGTCATATCTTTGTTCCACACCCTCAATCCTTGCTGGTAATTTTCGGCCAGGATCTTTGGGTCGGAGATCTTTGTATACTTAGTGTCGATCTTCCTGGCAAAGTCTTCATCTTCAATGGCCCTTTTCAGACCGTCCAGGTAACCCATGAGATAGGCCTTAATCGTATTCGGGTATTTTTGAAAAAATTCCCTCGTCACCGCCGTGCCCGGGCCGACAATTTTCAAACCTTCCTTATAATAGTCAATAATCACCGGGTAACCTTTTTGTTTGGCCAATTCGCTCTGCGGCGGTGAGACAATGAGAGCGTCGGCATTGCCGGCGAGCAAAGTCGAGAGGGCTTCCGGAGAGCTGCGATGATAGAGCAGCTTGATGTCTTTGCCAACCTCCATGCCATGTTTCCTTGCGGTCATGCGAACGGCAATTTCACCAAAGGCGCCCGGAAAGGTCGTTGCAATCGATTTGCCGCGCAGGCTCTCAAAAGACGTAATTCCTTTCTGCCCGAACAAGATGAGCGAGTTGCGGTCCACAGGGGCAGCGACGTAGATGATATCCGCCCCTGCCAAATGCGCGGCGATCGCGGCTGTGCCGCCCTGATAAATGTCGATGGTCCCCGAGATAACGCCTTGAACCGCCACCGTTGCGCCGACTTGATTGACCGCCACGCTCAGGCCCCGCTTGGCAAAATAACCTCCTTCCAGCGCCACCAGCAGCGGAAGGCTAGTTGTTCCCGAGCCCGCCGTAGCAACCTCCAGGCGGCTTTTCTCAGGCTTGGCAAAGCTCGCCGGTTCGCCTCCCTCGGAGATCCCGGGCAAGACAATCAAGAAGCTCCAACCCAAGATTAGCTGGCGCAATCGTTCAGTAAGGCGATTTTGCATGGCTTCTTCCAATTGCACTCAACCGGCGTTCATACAGAGGAGCGTATAGGATCACACCATCATGTTGAGAGATTTCATTAACGTCACTGCCCTAACAGCTCTTTCAGCCGCTCGATCATTTCTCGCGGCTGAACCATGACCTCTTTTGCAAGGGTTTCCAGTTCTTCTCCGAGAATGGGTTCAACTTCCAGTTGCTTTTTATTAGCCTCGGCCAAGAGATCCGGATCGCCGGCTGCCTTCGTGAAAGCGTCGCGGAGAATCTTGATCCTCTCATTGGGTATCCCGGGAGAAGATACGATCGGCCAGGAACCAAACCGGCCGGCATCCAAGAAAACCGTAGTTAGCCGCCGGCTCGACTCCGCTGTTTTGTATTGATCCATCAACTCGTAGATCGTTGGGACATCCGGCAACCGGCTATCGCGTTTGCGCCCCGTTTGAATGAGCACACGAACGAACCCTTTCTTGCGCCAGCTATGGAACGGCTCGCGACCGAAAAATACGGCGAGCGAAGTAGCGTTGCACTGAATCTCCCCTTTCTCGATGGCCAAGTCGACCTCTACCCCGCCAGGATAACCCGTGACGATTGCAAGTTTCAGCCCGAGAGTTTCCTCAAAAAGCTTGGGGAGAATATAACCGGTAGTTCCTCGTCCTGAAGTTCCACACTTCGGCGGCTCGGAAGCTTTGCGTAAATCCTGAATCGTCGAATAAGGACTGTCGGACCGAATATAGAACAGACGAGTTGCCGGGCTGGAGCTGCCGACCCAGGTAAATTTGGACCAGTCGAATTGAACTTCTTTTCGACCGATGAGCTGCTCGAAATAGAGCGCGGCATTGAACGTTCCCAGAGTCAGGCCGTCTGGTTTAGCGATCCCATACAGGTAGTTAGCCGCTACCATTGAGCCTGCGCCGGTCATAGACTGGACGATAAAGTTGGGGTTGCCGTGAATATACTTGCTCATGTACTGAGCACTGAGCCTCGCCCACGTGTCGTGGGTAGTTCCTGCGGGATAGCCGACGATGATCTTTACGGTCTTGCCTTCATAGAACGAAGTCTGGGCCAAGACGTCGTGACTCCACAGCGAGAACAGCAAAAGGGCAAGCAAAGTTTTCATTCGAAGCGATGATTGCAAAAATGACGTGTCATCTGCGTTGGATCTCCTTTTAGAACTTATCTTGATCAACCGTCAAGCCCCGTGCGACCATAATCGCCCAAAGAAAGATTCTTCGCTCTGCTCAGAATGACACCAGGACTGGGTCCTTTCGACTGTCGCTCCGAGCCCTTCGATTCTGTCATCCTGACCAAAGTCAGTTTCACCTTACTGAATTGGATTCACGACTCACGTTTGTCCAAAAATCCCCCCTTCCCCCCCTTTTGAAAAAAAGGGGAATAGAAAGTCTCCCTTTGTAAAGGGAGATTTAGAGGGATTTTCATCTGGTCAACACGACTTTGGCGAGACCCTGGAGGAGATGCTGGACATTTTCTCTGAGGTTGGACTAAGTTGTATAGGCGATCTGTCGCACGCTTGAAGCCAATGAAAAGTAGGGTGTAAAAAATGAACATGCGTACTGTTTGGTTGTCGATCCTCCTCGTCTTCATCGCGGACAGAGATATTCATCCGCAAACAGCCGTGAAAAAGGTGAGAATGGGTATCCAGTCTACCAATATCGGCTTTCTTCCTTTCCACGTTGCCTATCACAAGGGTTTCTACCGCGACCAGGGGATCGACCTCGAGACAATCTTCATGGCCACCCAGGCGGTCAACGCTGCCTTCGTGCGCGGCGACATCGACTATAGCGCCGCCGTCAACGGCATTATTCAGACCATCGTCCGCGGCGCTCCCGCCAAAATACTGGCCTGCGCGGTGGACCGCCCGCTACAGTCTTTTGTCAGCAAAAAAGAGATCCGCTCCGCCCGTGAGCTAAAAGGAAAAAAGGTCGGCGGCAGCACACCCGGCGGGACCGCGAGCTTGATGGCGGACTTGGCCCTTAAGCACTTCGGCCTCGAGCCGGGCCGCGATGTGGCGGTCGTTCCTCTCAGAGGCAACCGCGTCGCAGCCCTGGAGTCCGGCGCAGTGGACGCCGCTTTGCTCGGCGTACCGGAGAACATCATCGCGGTGGACAAGGGCTATAACGAGTTACTCTTTGTGGGCGATATCGTCAATTTTCCCCAGAACGGCTTCGGCGCGTCGGTGAAAAAGATCCAGGAGAGCCCGGAGGAGGTCTATGGCATGGTGCGAGCGACGCTTCGAGGGCTTATTTTCAGTTTAGACAACCGCAATCGCGATGAGGTGATCAGTATTATCCTAAAGCAATGGCAGCTTACCGATAGACGGCTCGCGGAGGAAATGCTCAGGCAGCTCGGCCGAGGCGTCACCCGCGACATGTCGGCCAAGCCTGAGGGGATGAAATTGATGATCGACCTCGTGCGGGAAGATTCAAAAGTCGCCC
>JAHKKJ010000365.1 GCA_020027655.1 Deltaproteobacteria bacterium
CTCATCGCCATGCCCGGTCCGCCCATCGAGAGCGCGCTTAAACTTTTCCCCGACGATTTCCAAGCGCATCTCGCCATGGGCAAGTGCCCCGCAAATTAAGTTCCAAAGCAATTACGAGATAGCCCATCTCACCAGGACAACGTCAAAGTCAGTTTCACCTTATTGAATTGGATTCACAACTCACGTTTGTCCAAAAATCCCCCCTTCCCCCTTTTTGAAAAAGGGGAAATAGAAAGTCTCCCTTTGTAAAGGGAGATTTAGAGGGATTTTCATCTGCTCAACACGACTTTGACAAGACCCGGCCCATCTTAGGTTGACGGTTTCAATCAGTGCTTGATAGTATCCGCCTCGATATACTTGCGAGCGGTGACCCATGGGTGCGTTCGGCGCGCCGCGATCATAGAAAGGACAAACGATGAGACCGACACCCATAAAATGGCCCAATCACGCGAAAATCGCGGTCAGCTTCTTCGTAGCCTTTGAAGCTTTTGAAAAATATTCGCAGTACCGCCAAGGCGGCGACAAACCGGATTATGCGTCTCTCGCCTACGGCGAATACGGCGGCAAGGCGGGTATCTGGCGCATCATGGATGTGCTAAACCGCAACGGCGTCAAAGGCACCATCGATACCAACGGCCGTATCGCCGAAGACTTTCCTGATGCGTTGAAAGAACTCCATGCTGCGGGTCATGAAATCGTCGGCCACGGTTGGGTGAATGACACTGCTCTGTCTTCGCTCGATGCCGTTCAAGAAAAAACTTTGATCAAGCGAACGTTAGACGCGCTCACATCGGTCACCGGCAAACGTCCCGTGGGTTGGGTCAGCCCCGGGCATAGAGTCAACGAATATACATTCGGCAACTTCGTCGACGAAGGGATATTCTGGACCGGAGACTTGCCGGGACCTGACATCCCACAGCACCGGGTTGTCAACGGTAAACCCTTGATCATCATGCCGCGACTCGGTTACGCCAATGATCTATCGCTCATCTTTAACGCGAAAAATCCGGCTCGGTTTTATTTTGACAGCTTCAAAGCCGCCTTTGATTGTCTCTACGCGGAGGGACAAGCGGGTGCGCCGAAGCTCATCGATTGTCTCGTGCACGCGCATATCGGCGGCAGACCCAACATTATAGGGGTGTTCGAAGAATGCATCCGTTACGCCAAAGGTTTCCCCGAGGTATGGTTCGCGACCAAAGGGGAAATCGCCAAATATTACCTCGACACTTATGTCACTAAATCGTAACCGGAGGAATTGCGATGTCGACAGGCGGAATAGACGAAAAATATCTCGAAGGACTGAAATCTGGCGAGCTTCTCTTGAAACTCACCTGGGACGAGTGGCTCACGTTGAGCGCGCCGTTTGAGCACGTAGACTTTTCAGTCGAAGATGTCACGGTTCGCTACCACAGAAACGGCTACGATTGGGACATGCACGGCTCACTCTACTCCCCGGTGCGGGAAGTCGACCCGCGTCGGGCCTTCGTATGTTTCCACGGCGGAGCCGGCAGCGAAAAGATCATGGACCTCACGCCGGACGGCAGACCCGGTTTGGCCCGGGTACTAGCTTCCCAAGGCTTCAAAGCTCTAACTCTCACCTATCCGGGCCACTATCCTCCTGGAGGCGTTTGGAAACAGCCCATTCCGGAGCGCATGCCGGTTTATCTCTTGGACCGCGAACTCCCTACTGAAGAGATCAAAGATCGAAATTTGAAATGCACGTTCAACACCATTCTCCAGGGGGCGGGACTATTGACCGATCAACATCTCAGCGGCCGGGAAATCTTGGGATTCGGTCATTCCACTGGCGGTCCGATGGCGGCTCATCTGACGCGCTTTTCGAAAAAGACAAAAGTCATCGGACTGGTTGGATTCGGCAGCGGCGGTCCAGATGGCTGGAGACTCGAATGGAGAAACAAGACCGGCGCGGAAAAATACGTGGAAAAGCCTGTGGATCATGTGTCGAGACGGTCGCCGGATACTTTTCGTGAGTCGGGATACGTCGATCCACCCGACCTTACGCCCTGGGGGGGCGCCGACGACTACATTCGGCTAGTCAGCCCGCTACGCTCCCAGATGAAAACCAGCCTGTGCGATAATCAGCACAACGCAGCCGTGGAAATTCTCGAAGAATATCCCAAGCGCACAGGCCTCCCGCGGCAAGAATACTTTGATCACCTGCAGGAGCCGGATCCGAATTGGCTCAAAACGATCAAAGTTCTTCTCACCGCCGGCGAGAATGACAAAGGCCATTGGGTCAAAGGCGACCGGCTGCAGGATAAGCGGGAAATGTTCATGGGCGCGAAGTATGCGGCTACCACTCGCGGAACGCACGTCGTACTGATACCGCGCTACGGCCATGTCGGCTATGCCGAACTGCACAACGAGAAAATCGCTTACCTCTGGCTCTGGGCGGTTAAGTCCGGCTACTTCGATAGCTGACTTTGGTTCGTTCTTCGTTTCGCCGTGGGAATGGAAGAACTGGGGCAGTGGGATGGAATCCTGCGGTAGACTTAGAGATGGACAGAGTCGGACCGCGCTATCAGGCTCTGCTTGAAGTGAGTACTACCGGCGGCCAACAATTGCGCGAGCATATAGTTAATGTCCGCGGGCGACCGGAGAATCCCATGTCTCCAGAGGAGGTCGAAGAAAAAGCGCGCGCGCTCATGGCCCCAGTGATAGGCGACGACCGTGCCGATCGGTTGTTTGATGCTATTAGGAACCTCGAGGCGGTTACTGATATCTCTAGTTTGCGACCGCTTCTGATGAAGGCTTGAGAAGGATTCTTCGCCTATGGCCCTCGGAATGACGGTTTAAACGCAGCGAGCTATTCTGATAAGTGTCTCTTCACGAAGGAGGAAATCTAAATGCTTGAAAAAATGATCGGCGGATTTGCGCTTCCGGTTCCACTCATCGCCGCAACGCTTTTGTCGACTGTCGTTGCGTCCTATGGAGCGCAGAGCAAGCCCCTGTCCGTAGCTGAGCTGGCGCTTTATCAGGGCGCCGATCGCGAGAAAATCCTCCTGGAAGGGGCAAAAAAAGAGGGGCAAGTCACTTTCTACACGTCAAACACTTGGGTCGCCGGCCCGGTATCTCAAGAGTTTGAAAAAAAGTATCCCTTTATCAAGGCCAACGTCTGGCGCAGCGATTCCAAAGCATTGTTGAAGCGGCTAACAGAAGAAGTAACCGCCGGCCGTTCCATCGCCGATGTCGTCGAAACCAGCCCCGAATACATGTTGATTATGCTGCGCGAAAAGATGCTCCAAGAGCACTTCTCCCCGGAGCTCAGCGCCTACGATGATGAGGCAAAGATAAAAGGCAAGAGGGGCGTGTACGGCTGGACCAACCGGGAGATTTACATTAGCCTCGGATTCAACTCGAAGCTCATCCCTCCAACCGAAGCACCCAAAAACATCAAGGACTATCTCGATCCGAAGTGGAAAGGGAAGATGTCCATCGCCGGAACGACCACCGGGGTTCAATGGGTTGGCGCTATCCTTGATATGATGGGGCGTGAGTTTTTGGACAAGCTGAGTGCGCAGGAAATCAACATTCAAAATATTTCAGGGGCGGCTTTGTCAGGACTCGTCGCGTCCGGAGAAGTACCTCTATCACCCACGATCTTCAATTCCAACATTTTTACCCACAAGCAAAAAGGCGCGCCGGTGGAATGGCGCCCGCTCGATCCGGTGATCGCTGGCGTCGGCACTTCGGGCATGGTCGTCAATTCTCCTCGTCCTCATGCCGCTCTGCTCTTTCTCGACTACCTCCATTCAAAATTCGGTCAGGAGGTTGCCATGAAGGGTGGCCTCAGCTCGGCGCGCACTGACATCGGTTCGCTCGAACAAAATTTCAAGAAGGTCTACATCGAGAGCAAATACACACCTGAAGAATTCGAGAAAAAAATCGACGAATGGGAAACCCTGATGCGCAAACTCTTCATTCGCAAGCGCTGAATTTGTGAGTGCATAAGTTGTAAGGGCGGTTTTGGAACCCGCCCCTACTGGATTCCCGTTTTCACGGGAATGACGATCGGCGGGTAAACCAATTTATTGGTCGAGTTCCTGACGCAGGTCACGCGCAACACGACCGCTATCTCATCCAGGAGGCAACCGAAAATATGGCTCACACGGTCTTAATCACCGGCGCCAACGGTTTCATCGGTTCCCACACAACTCTGCTCATGGAATCACTCGGCCACAAGGTCATTCCCCTCGACGCCGTGCCGCGCTCGACGGATCTTTCCTTGCTAGGGATCCAAACAACTAGTCACATTATGGATGTCACCGATGCGGCGTCTTTCCGAGATCTCTGCGACAAGGAAAAGCCAACGCATATCTTTCACGCCGCCCACCCGCCTCGAAACGAAGATCCCTCCGTGCTCAACTTTTGCTACCATGCAATGACCAACATCCTGGAGGCGGCAAAGGCGCTCAAGATGCAGCGGGTTGTCTATTCAAGCTCCGCTTCGATTTACGGCCAACTGAAAAAACCGGACCACAGTTTGGTCAAAGAAGAAGACGCGGTTACGATTTACCCCACCTATTTCTACCGCGCCGCGAAAACCGTTTCGGAATGGATGGGCGACTTCTATAAGGAGAAACACGGCGTCAGCTTTGTCGCGCTGAGATACTCCTCCGTTTACGGTCCCGGCCTCTATCGAAGTATTCCCCTAGAGCTGAAGAAAGGCATCCTCGGCCAGCCCTGCCGGCCGTTTCTCACTCGTCCCCTCGATGATCTGATCTATGTGGACGACGTTGTCGATGCGATTCGCCGCGCTCTCTTTGCAGACAAACCACTCAGCCGAGCCTACAACATCGGCCTCGATAAAGCTTACATCAACGAAGATCTAGTACAGGCGATTCGCAAGGCGCTGCCGGATCTGAAATTCGAAATCGGCCAACA
>JAHKKJ010000366.1 GCA_020027655.1 Deltaproteobacteria bacterium
TAACAGGCAGCCTTGAAAATGCACAGGCTGATGCTTAGACTTAATCATTGAGTTATTAATTAGCATTTCTTATTAATTTTCGATAAGAAATTATTATTACCGCTGCAAAGGGAACCGACGATTGATATAACTACCGGAGAAGTTATTTTAGTCTCAGTTAGGTCGGCTGAAGTGAACACCAGTGCCGTCATCTTTGCGACACAATCGAGGAGGTCATCGCGGATGAGCGATAGCACGGGGAAGAGCTGGAGCGGCTCAAGGACTATAATGGCAGCGAGACCGTCTATCTTTGTCCCTGCACTTGCGTTTTTGTATTGGAGCCTTGCCGTTCCGTCGTGGCTTTTGGCCGCGGAAAAGACCGCGGTCCTTTTCCAGGAATTGTGCTCGGTGTGCCATGGGGTTGGGGGAAAGGGAGACGGTCCGAGCGCGCAGGGACTTGAGCCAAAGCCGGCGGATTTTACCAATTGTCAGGCGATGGCTAAGGATTCTGATGAGGTTCTTTTGAAAATCATCAAGGGAGGAGGTCAGAGCGTCGGACGCTCCACTGTGATGCCGGCGTGGGGGGATTCTCTGAGCGAGCAGCAGATCCGTGAGCTGGTCAAATTTATCCGAGGTTTGTGTAAGAAGTAGAATAGGAAGTCACTATCCAAGGAGGACTTCGTCATGGAGTACGAAAAGCTTACTAGGGAAGAAGAGTATTTGCAGTCTCGTGCTGACGAGTACGTCTGGCGGCGTGCCAGGGAGATTGGGGTTTCGCGACGCCGTTTTCTTCAGACCTTGGTAGCAGGAGGTGCGGCAGCAGCGCTGAGCCATCGGATTAGTCCAAAGGCTTGGGCTCAAGCAGCCCCCACACCGGTAATCAAGCCCACGCCTAAAGAGCTGTTCAATGATTTTGGCAGCAACAAGGAAATGCGCTGGGAAAACATGTATGAGCGGGGCTTTGTTGTCCCTAATGAGCTCTTCTTTGTGCGCAACCACACGAGAACCCCCGTGGTGGATGTAAAAAAATGGCGCTTGAAGATTGAAGGCTCCGGTGTCCAGGCGTCAAAGGAACTGAGCTATGACGAGGTTCTTTCCCTGCCGTCGGTGTCAGTGATCCGCTATGTTGAATGCGCCGGAAACGGGCGCAGCTTTTTTGAAGCAGCCTATGGTAAGAAAGCGGATGGCACCCAGTGGAAACTCGGGGCCATCGGAGTGGCGGAATGGACCGGGGTGCCACTCACGGAGATTCTGGATCGCGCCGGAATCAAGAAGAGCGCGAGAGACGTGATGCCTGAGGGACTGGATGATCTTAAAGTCCGGCGCCCGCTGTCAGTAGCCAAGGCAACAGAGGCAGACACATTGCTTGTCTACGCGATGAATGGACAGCCGCTGCCCCCCGATCACGGGTTTCCTGTGCGGCTCCTTGTCCCGGGTTGGATCGGCGTTGCCAACATCAAATGGGTGGGACGCATGGAGGTTTCGGAGAAGCCCCTTTTTTCCAACTGGAATACCGACACCTACGTTCTTATCGGGCCGGACTACAAGCCCGAGCCCCCCGCCAAGGGACCCGTCCTTTCTAATCAGGACCTGAAGAGCGCGCTGGAGCTTCCGTGGGGTGGGGAAGTCAGCGCAGAACGCCGCTTGGTTCGCGGTCGGACCTGGTCTCCTTTCGGGAAGATCGCGAAAGTGGAATATAGTCTGAGCCAGGGCAAGAACTGGCAGACGGCGAGGCTCAGGGAGCCCAACATCGCCGTCGCTTGGGTTCGTTGGGATTTTGATTGGGAGCCCAAGCCCGGGAAGCATGCGATCCGCGTCCGCGCGACGGACGAAAAGGGCAACACGCAGCCCGACGGAGTTCCATTCAACCAGCAAGGCTACCTGTATAACGCAGTAGTGGATCACCCGATAACCGTGACATAGGCTGGATGATTCACAGCCGAATGACCGAGGAGCGAGCCTCTCCCAGGGTTGGAATAACGGAAGGGTGGATTGATGCGTTTAAAATCCAACACTCCAATATTCCCATCTTCCAACATCCCATTTCCTCATACGCAATGGGACTAGAAGCTAACGCGCCGGCTTACGCCATACATGGAGCTTGGCGTGATAATTTACAGGGTAGGGGAGTTAAAGTTACGTAAATGATTGATCCAATCTGCGGCATGGAAGTGGAGCCGGGCAGCGCCGCCGGGAAGCACGTTTACAACGGGCAAACTTATCTTTTTTGCAGCCATCACTGTCTCGCGAAGTTCAAGGAAGATCCGGACAAGTTCTTGAAGTCGCCGGCGAGCGGGCATGCTGCGCACGGCCACGCGGCGCCGCAGACTCCTCAATTAGATAAGACTGAGCGCGCAACCTACGTTTGTCCGATGGATACTGAGGTCCGCGAATCCAAGCCGGGGCCATGCCCCAAATGTGGTATGGCGCTGGAGCCGGCCGCGCCTTCTGCTCCTTCGATCAAGACCGAGTACGTCTGTCCCATGCATCCGGAAATCGTGCGTTCGGAGCCTGGCTCCTGCCCAATCTGCGGGATGGCCCTCGAGCCCAGAACCGTAACTTTGGAAGAAGAAGCCAACCCAGAGCTGGTCGACATGACACGGCGGTTTTGGGTGGGCGTTGTTTTGAGCGCGCCGATCGCTCTTCTTGCCATGTCCGACATGATTCCCGGACAGCCGGTCCAACGCATTGCATCTCCCCAAGTCCTTAATTGGCTCCAACTTGGGTTGGCGACTCCGGTGGTCCTCTGGGGTGGATGGCCTTTCTTTCAAAGGGGTTGGGCTTCAATTATCAACCGTAGCTTGAATATGTTCACGTTGATTGCCATCGGTGTCGGGACTGCCTATGTCTACAGTGTCGTTGCCACTTTCTTCCCACATCTCTTTCCCCAATCTTTCCGAGGACACACTGGTGAGGTGGGCGTTTACTTCGACGCTGCCGCAGTTATCACGACGTTGGTTTTGCTCGGCCAGGTGTTGGAGCTGCGCGCCCGCAGCAAGACCAGCCGAGCGATCAAAGCTTTGCTAGGGCTTGCGCCCAAGACGGCGCGTCTGATCCGCGATGATGGTACGGAAGTGGACGTACCACTAGAACAGGTCAAGCCTGGAGACCGCGTGAGGGTTCGCCCTGGTGAAAAGATTCCGGTGGACGGAATCGTTCTTGAGGGCACGACATCAGTGGATGAGTCAATGATCACCGGCGAACCGATTCCTGTGGAAAAAACAAAGGGCAGCAAGGTCACGGGTGGTACCGTGAACGGAACCGGCAGCTTCACCATGCAAGCGAAACGTGTCGGCAGCGACACGCTTCTCGCCCAGATTGTGCGCATGGTCGCTGAAGCCCAACGCAGCCGCGCGCCGATCCAGAAATTGGCGGACGTCGTCGCCGGCTATTTTGTTCCGGCGGTGGTTCTGGTCGCCGTTCTAACGTTCATCGTTTGGGCCCTATTTGGGCCGGAGCCCGCCATGGCTTATGCCTTGGTAAACGCCGTTGCGGTGTTGATCATTGCTTGTCCCTGCGCACTGGGTTTGGCCACGCCGATGTCGATCATGGTCGGCACAGGGCGAGGCGCCACCGCCGGCGTGCTGATCAAGAACGCCGAAGCGTTGGAGGTTCTGGAGAAGATCGACACATTGGTGGTCGACAAGACGGGAACCTTGACCGAGGGCAAACCCCGCTTGATCTCCGTGATTCCGGCGCGGGGGCAAGACGAGGGTGCGCTCCTATTTCTCGCAGCTAGTCTCGAGCGGGGCAGCGAGCATCCGCTGGCGGCGGCCATCGTAAGCGGTGCCGAGCAGAGAGGAGTGAAGCTTGTCGATGCGCGAGAGTTTCGCTCGATCACGGGAAAAGGCGTCGTCGGTTCTGTCGACGGAAAGCGGGTGGCGCTCGGCAACCGCAAACTCTTGGAAGAATTGAATGTCGATCCGGGTGATCTGTGGGATCGATCGGAAGAACTCAGAGGAGACGGGCAGACGGTGATGTATGTTGTCGTTGAGGGATCTGTCGCTGGGCTGATGAGCATCGCTGATCCAGTCAAAGCGTCGACCGCTGAAGCAATCCAGATGCTCCATGAAGAGCGGATAAAGATCGTGATGCTGACGGGAGACAATCGCACGACTGCGGAAGCGGTCGCTAAGAAGCTGGGCATCGATGAAGTTCACGCGGAGGTATTGCCCGAGCAAAAAAGTGAGGTGGTCAAGCGGCTGCAGGCGGAGGGACGGATGGTGGCGATGGCAGGGGATGGAGTGAACGACGCGCCGGCGCTGGCCCAGGCTCACGTAGGAATAGCCATGGGCACGGGCACCGACGTGGCGATGGAAAGCGCTGGCGTTACCCTGGTCAAGGGCGACTTGCGCGGCATCGCCAAGGCGCGCCACTTGAGCCGGGGAACCATGCGGAACATCCGCGAGAATCTTTTCTTTGCATTTATCTATAATGTACTGGGAATCCCCATCGCAGCGGGAGTGCTCTATCCCTTCTTCGGCGTGCTCTTAAGTCCCGTGATTGCCAGCGTCGCCATGACCTTCAGCTCCGTCTCTGTCATCAGCAATGCACTGAGGCTCAACAGGTTCCAGCTCTAGCTCCCTTTTCCAATACTTTGTCTCTTTTGCATAAGAAACACGCCCGGCTCAACCTTTTTTTCCGTCGCCCGCGCGCTGATCCGGACCGCTATCCGCGTAACCGGGCTGCACCACCGAGTCGATGAAATACCGCCCACCCTTGGCGACGATCTCAGCGCCTCTTTTGAGCGCCTTTGCCAGCGCCTCGGTCGTCGAGACAGGATCCTCGCTCTCGAAGCCTTGGGCGCGCGCCATCGCAACCAAATCCACCCGCGGATCATCGATGCGCTGACCGATCCAGCGATTTTGCGCCGGCCGGCTGCGCATTTGGGCGACGCGCTCCTGATGCATTTCGTCGTTGAAGTAA
>JAHKKJ010000367.1 GCA_020027655.1 Deltaproteobacteria bacterium
TTGAGCACAAACTCGATGGGAGGGAAGGTAGGTTTTGGAGTAGCAAAGCAAAGAGGGGTCTATTAACAAGTTGACATAATATATCTTATCAGACGTTGTGCTTGCGCCTCATTTTCCGACCGGCTGAGCAGCGATCTTCGATTCTAACTCGCTGATTTGAAACCTAACAAAGCTCGCCAACGGCGATTCGCCTTGATCTTTTAGCAGTTGTCGATAAGCCGCGATACCTCCCTTGACGTCGCCCAGTTGAACGGCACAACGCGCCTCGCCAAGAATGGCTCTGTCGGTGAACGCGCCTTTTATCTTTGCGGCTTCTGTGTAGTTTTTAATCGCTTCTTTGCACTGCGATTGCCGCTCTTCGATGTCGGCCAACGTCAGTAGGCCGATTTGACGCAGCAACGAATTTTGATCCGTCCCCACGATAAACCGCTGCGTCGCGGTCGTTGCCTTAGTGAAATCGTTCAACGCAAGGTAGCTATTCGCTTCGTAGAGATGAGCCAGATTGCCGTACCGCGACCATCGATGGGTTTGAACCTTTTCCAATCCCGCAATGGCTTCGCGATATTTTCCGGCATGGTACTGAGTCATGGCTTGGCCGAACTCTTGTGCGGCCATTGAGTCTTGGCGCTCTTTGAAAACTCCCCAGCCCCAGATACCGAGAAGTAGCAAGATAACGACTGCAAGCCCCAGATAGACTGCAAAACGCTGCCTCTGATAAAATTCGAAGGCGTCTTCGGTAACGGTTTGGAACCAATCCGGTTGCCGGAGTTCCTTGCGAGTAAGTCGCCTGCTAGTCGAAGCCATGCGTTTTGCGGGATCGCGAAATGTATCGGTCAAGAAACAGTTGAAGAAAGAATCGCGTGGTGAGGAACTATTGCTTATACTTGAAGTCTTCCGGGGCCATCTTTTCAAGAATCTCGGCCCATTTTTCCTTAGAAACGTTTGAAACATTTTCCACCGCGGCTTCTTTGGCCTCTTCGTTTTGCTGTAGGACGCTGGAGGCTTCCAGAACCGCCTTGGCAACATAGATCGGGCTCTTGGTCCGCAAAGCCAGCGCGATGGCATCGCTGGGGCGCGAATCGACGACCAGCTCTCGTCCTCCGATGTTGATGTGAACCAGAGCGTAATAAGTGTTTTCCTTTAGTTCGGTAATCTCCACCGAATCGACGGAGCAGCCCACTTCACCAAGAATATTCTTGAGCAAGTCGTGAGTCATGGGTCGGGCCATCTTGATACCTTCAATTTCGGTTGCCATGGCCGTGGCCTCCAAAAGGCCGATCCAAATCGGCAAATTAAGTTTATTGTCGGTGTCCTTGAGAATGACGATAGGTGTCTTGGTTACCGGGTCCAGGGTCAAGCCGCCAACAGACATCTGAATAGTATCTTCCCGTTTGGTCATGCCATTTCTCCTTCTGACCGGAAGTCAGAAACATGTTGTGCTGTCAGCTCTTCCCCGATTAGCGAATTGGCAGTGGCTCCAATAATCCGAACGGGTAGCAAAGATCCGACTAGAGTCTCATCTCCAGTTAAATTCACAATCCGATTCGTCCGCGTACGGCCCATAATCTGTCCGTTCTTGAGTCGCGATTTTCCGTCTACCAAAATTTCCTCAACGTTGCCAATGCTCGCTCGGTTTTTCCTCAACGCGATTTCCTTTTGCAAGCTTTGCACTTCCTGCAGACGCGCTTTCTTGATTGCCTCGGCAACATCGTCGTTATATATTTTCGCCGACACCGTTTGCGGTCGCGGTGAATACATGAACGAGAAGATTTCATCATACTCTACTTGTTTGAGCAATTCTAGAGTATTGGCAAATTCTGCGTCCGTTTCGCCGGGAAAACCGACAATAATATCTGTGCTGAGCGCAACGTTAGCACAGCGCTGCCGCAACCGATTAATTCTGGCGAGATATTCATCGCGCGTGTAACCACGGCGCATTCGAGACAAGACCGAATCCGCACCAGACTGTACCGGCAAATGCAGATGCTCGCAGAGTTTCTTCAGGGTAGCGAACGCTTCGATCAGCTCCGGCGAAAGATCCTGGGGATGAGACGTCGTAAAGCGAATACGCCGTAGACCCTCAATCCTATTAACCCGACCCAAAAGCTCCGCAAAGCTGAGCTCGCCGGGCGATGTCTTACCATAAGAATTGACATTCTGCCCCAACAGCATGACTTCCTTTACGCCTTGGCGAACCAATGATTGAATCTCGGCAACGATCCTGGCGCTCGGACGACTCGCTTCGCGCCCACGAACGTGGGGCACGATGCAGAAGCTACAGACTTTGTTGCATCCCTGCATGATCGTAACAAAAGCTTTGGCACCCTGCACGTCGGTTCGGCCCTGCGGGTCTTCCATGTAGGACGGCTGGCGATAGAAAGCGGTTTCTACCGGGCGGCTGCGTGACGCCTGAACCTGTTCGACCATCTGCGGCAGTTTTTGAATGTTGTGGGTGCCGAAAACGAGATCGAGGTGAGGCAAGCGTTTTAACAGATTCGCACCTTCTTGCTGCGCAACGCAGCCACCCACGCCGATAATGACGCCTTCCCGCTGTTCTTTTAACTTCTTCCACCTCCCCAGCGCGCTGTAGACTTTTTGTTCCGCTCTATCGCGCACGCTGCAGGTGTTAAGAATGACCAAATCCGCGGTCTCGATGCGATCTGTGCTTTCGTAATCCATACGGCCCATGACCTGCGCGATGCGCTCGGAATCGTACTGGTTCATCTGGCAACCGTAGGTCTGTAGATAAAGCTTCTTCATGGCACGATCAGATCGACGACTTTATAGAGCTGATGGATGTTACGGCATTCCTCGGCGACATCACAATAAGGAACATAGCGCGGCATTTCGCTATCGCCAACGCCCCATGTCATGCGGCTCTCGGGGTTCAGCCAAATGAGTTGTTTGGCCTTCTGTTGTATTTCCCTCAACACCCACTCGTTGGGGCGATTGTAGTTGTTTCGCCCATCGCCGATGATCAACACGGTGGTCTTGCTGGTGACCGAAGCGAAATAGTTCTTGAAAAACAATTCAAACGCCCGGCCGAAATTGGAGTGCGAAAAGACGTCGATGACTTCGCCTTTGAGCGCTGTTTCTACCGCGCGATGAATCTCGTGCTCTTCGAAAAGTTTGGTCACCTCGCCGATATCGCTGACAAAAACAAAACTGCGAACCTTGGCGTAGAGATCCTGCACCGAATAGACGAACTGCAACATAAAACGGGAGGCGTTCAATACCGAGTCTGAGATGTCACACAGGATCATTACTTGCGGCTTGGTCTTCTTGCGCCGGTCCAGCTCGATGTGAAACGGCACGCCACCGTATTGCATGTTGGTTCGCAGGGTCGCTTTAACATTGAAGCGCCCGCGCGCGGCCTTCTTGCGTCGCACGGACAGGCGATTTTTCAGCCGCTGCGCCAGACGAGCCACGGCTTCGTTCATCCGCCTGATGTCATCTTCGGTGTAAAAGGAAAAGCTCTTGTCGGCGAAAGAGCTGCGCTGGCTGTAATCGGATGGCTCAACGCCGCGCTTTCTCTGCTCTTGTTGAATAATTTCGCGCAGCAGACGGTTGAGATCCCGCATCCGTTCATCCAGGTAGCGCATCACCTTATGTAAATCTTCGCCGCCCTCAGCCAGCATTTGAAGCATGGCTTTGAAGCCTTCCACCTCGGTACGGACGCGATCCAGTTGCAGCCGGCCGGCCATCCTTGTGTAAGGTGTCAACCGGAAACTGTCTAGGGAGCCGGCTTCGGCTTCCCGACTTGCCGCCTCTCGAAGCAAACGTTCCAATTCGCCGCGGTCGCCGGTAAGCAGCGCTCGAGTCAATTCAGACAGGTCCCCTTCCATCTTCTTCAATAGCCGCTGGATCTGCTCGAGCATTTGTTGGAACTGTTCCGGAGTGAGCCCCAACTCTTCCATGATCCGTCTATCCAGAGCGTCGATGGCTTCCCCGATCCCCAGGAAGAAAAAGTCAAACAGCTCTTCGAAAGGCTTGACATCGCTCGCCCGCTTGATCAGGGTCGTACGCAGAGCGTTACGAAACAGGTGCGGGTCTCGGATGCCGACAAGGCCGAGGGCCCGGAAAGCATCCATGTTCTCGGACAGCGCCACACGAACGCCGTTACGCCGCAGAACGTTCGCGAATTCGACAATGCGATCTTCCATCTGTGAAACCGCGGATTCCGAGCTCTAATGCAGGTGATCTTTGTCGCTGTCGCCCGCGCTCGGTCCCTGGCGGGCTTTGCGTTCGGCAAGGTACGCTTTGAGTTCCTGGTGGGCTTTACGAATATCAGCTTCGTACTTCATAAGCGTCGAAAGAGTTTGCTCAACCAGCTCGTTATCCAACTGTTTGATATTGAGCAAGGTCAGCGCTCTTACCCAGTCCAGAGTCTCGCTGATGCTGGGCGTTTTCTTCAAGTCCAGTTTGCGCACTCGGTGCAGGAGCTGAACCACTTCCCGGGCGAGTTGATCCCCGACGCCTGGGACTTTTAACTTGATGATTTCCATTTCCCTCTCGGAGTCGGGAAAATCCAAATAGAGATGGAGGCAGCGGCGTTTCAAAGCATCGGACATTTCGCGGCTGTTGTTGCTGGTCAACACGACCAGCGGGATGTGCTTCGCCTTCAACGTGCCAATTTCAGGAACGGTGATTTGAAAATCACTGAGGACTTCCAACAGAAAAGCTTCGAACTCGGCGTCGGACTTGTCCACTTCGTCAATCAATAGAACCGAAGGCTGGTCCGCTAGGAGCGCCTTCAATAGAGGTCGCGGCAGCAAGAACCGATCGGAGAAAAAAACCCCATCCTGGTTGGCTATGCACTCGACCGCTTCTTGCAAAGTTTGGGTGCCCTGAAGAACTTCGCCGATCTTATCCTTGAGGATCTGCGTGTAAAG
>JAHKKJ010000368.1 GCA_020027655.1 Deltaproteobacteria bacterium
GATTTTTTGCATATCGTTTTTAATCCTGTGCTAATTTTACGGCGCAACCGTGACCATCCAGCCGACACCGAAGCGGTCGGCGACCATGCCGAAGCAGGGCGACCAGAAGGTTTTGCCCAGTGGCATTTGCACCTGCCCGCCCTCAGCCAACGCGGCGAACTTTCGACTCGCATCGGCTTCATTGGCCGCCGTGAGCGAGAGGGAAAAACCCTGAAAGTCGGCTTGCCCCGTGCAGCGCCCGTCGGAGGCCATCACCGAGGCATCGCCGATACGGATGCACGCATGCATGATTTTGTTGTCGGAGCCAGGTGGGATCATGCCCGGCGGCTGCGGTTCCGGACTCTCTTTGAAGCGCATCAGCATGAGCACTTCCGCGCCCAACGCCTTCTTGTAGAACTCGACGGCCTCCTCGCAACGGCCGTTAAAAAATAGATAAGGTTCGATAGCCATAATCGCATCTCCTTTTTGTGGGTTGGTATTTCTTGATCGTTCTAATTCTTTTCTTAAACCCCCCAGGCTTGCCGGCTCGACGTTGTCGAATGAAGTCGGGCGCCACCGCTCGTTCACGGGATCTCAGCGGTATTGACGTTCGCTGTAGATTCCTCGTCGAGCGGACGGATCTCGAAGGTCGCCACGCGAATCCCCGGATGTTTCGACATCAACTCGGTTGCGCGATTTAGATCGTTGGCATCGAGCAAGAGAATACCGCCTATTTGTTCCTTGGTTTCAGCGTACGGGCCGTCCGTGATGGACACCTTGCCGTTCCGGCAGCGCAGGGTTTTGGCGTTTTGCGCACTTTGCAGTGCCTCCAGGCGAACGAAATTACCATTCTTTCGAAGGATGTTGTCATAAGCGAAACATTCCTTGATGAAGGTCTCACGCTCGCTTTCAGACATGAGGTCCAACTTCTGCTCATCCAAATATGAAAGGCAAAGAAATTTCATAATTTTATTCCTTGCGGTATTTACCGATATCCAGTAGTCGTTCAGCGCGCTGCCGAATCGACATCCTAGATTTTCAGCGAACGAAAGATACTAGATCCACCAGCAGCTTTCACTGTAATTCAGCACTCCAACTCTGCAATGCAACGCACTTCGACCGTGCCCCCCGCCGGCAGCGTCGGGATGCGGGTCGCGATCGACATCGCTTCGTTTAGATCCATGCAATCGATAAGGTGGTAGCCGCCGAGTTGCTCTTTTGTCTCGGCGAAAGGTCCGTCGGTAATGACTGTCCTGCCGTTCTTCATGCGCACAGTCTTCGCTGACAGCGGCGGGTGGAGTTTTGCCCCGCCGCGGAAGTGGCCAGTGTTGACGAGATTCTGCACCCAATCGCCATAGTCCCGCATAATCGTGTCCTTCTGCGCGTCGGGTAAGTTGTTCCAGGCAGTCTCGTCGAAACAGCACATCAGCATGTATTGCATGGTGATCTCTCCATTCTGAAACTCGGCAGTAGCAAGCGGCATAAAGCTGTGCCTGAAGCAAATTTCAAATTGTTTACGCTATACCAAGCGCTAAACCGAAGCCGCGCGGGTTCACGCTTCAAGCGGAATCCAAATCTCCATTCCGCCCATGCCGGTTTTGGGATTGAACTCCTCGGTGTAGCGCTCGAAGCACGGGGCGCTCGCTACCTTGAGCCCCGCTTGGGGCACCCAGTCGTTCCATATTTTATCGATTGTATTGCCGATGGCAGAGACATGGTCTCGGTGCATGAAGACCGCATATTCGCGGGCGGGGAGACGTACGGTTGCGAATTCAGCCGGAAGCCTCGTGGCATCCTTCACTTCGACACCCGAGAGGTATTCGAATTCACGCCCCGGCGATACGTTCCAACAAACGCCATAGGAAACTTGACCTATCCGTCCGGGGACCTTGCCGATTTTCGGGACGAACCGTTCCCATTGCATGGGAATCTTGACACGGGTTTCGAACGTATAGCTCTCGTTCAAACCGGCGACAACGATCTCCTTGGCATGCTCAAAGCGGGGTGCTCCGAGACCCAGCGCCTGAGCGCGAATGCTGGCTTCTTGCCTACGAAGTTCCGGCGTAAACTCGGCGCCGAAGTCCTCCGCTTCGAAAACCTGGCGAATCTCGACCTCGCCATCCTCGTTGTACGGATTGGGGCAGCGCTTGACCCACTCGATCGCCTCTTCCTTCGACTTGCACCGCCACAGCCAGTAGCCGGCGATAAGTTCTTTGGTCTCGACGAAGGGCCCGTCGATCACGGTGCGCTGGCCGCCGGAGAACCTGACACGCGCGCCTTTGGAGGTCGGATGCAGTCCCTCCCCCGCAAGCATCACGCCGGCCTTCACCAGCTCTTCATTGAATTGGCCCATCTCGGTGAGGAGTCGCTCGCTCGGCATCACGCCCGCCTCCGAGTCCTTGGTGGCCTTGATCAGAATCATGAATCGCATCGGCAATCTCCTTTCCTTTTTCGAGCCCGGTTATTACTTGGATCCGCTATTGGAATCGCTTCTGACACCGATAATCGCCTGAGCGGTGCCAAATCGACAGGCGGTCAAACTGCGCCGGGCTTAGTTTAAGCCGAGCGCAAGCGTCTGCGGGTCCTCCGCGATCGGCCGCACTTCGACGCATCCGAATCGCGCCCCCGGGATCTTGGCGGCCACCTGGATCGCCTCATTCAGATCCTTGGCCTCGATGACATAGTAGCCGCCGAGCTGTTCCTTGGTCTCGGCGAATGGACCGTCAGTGGTCGAGACTTTACCGTTGCGCACGCGCACGGTGATCGCGGTATCGGCAGGGGTCAGCCGGTTACCACCAATGAAGTGGCCGTTTCTTTTGATGTCTGCCGTAAATTCGGCGTACTCTTGGTAATGCTTCTCGGCATCCGCCGGCGCCATCTGCTCCATCACGGTCTCGGCACAGATCAGGCATATGAACTTCATCTCATCTCCTTTTCACGCCATCCTACGGTTTCAGGTCAACCGCCGCTCGGTAGCTGCCATCCATGTAAAAAGGTACGGATTGATGCTCATGCACGATCTTCCATTGGCCATCGAGCTTGCGACAGCAAACAGTGGCGCGCACCCAGACATCGGTCTTTTCGTCATCGGTCCTTGTTCCCGTAATTCGATTGAAGCTATGGCAAAAGGCTAGGTCTTTGCTCGCAGCGATTTCCAGGCCGTGAAGCTCGTAGCCGATCGGACCTCGGAAGGTGGGGAACCACGCTTCCCAGTTTTTTCTACATTCATCCGCTCCTCGATATTGCAGCGGGGGCGCGAGGTCGAACACCACGATGTCGGTTGCGTAATGAGACATGATCCCGTCGACGTCCTTGGAGCGGACTGCCTCCGCACAATTATCCATAATCTGGCGAATCTGAGCTTGATCGGTCGCTTTGCTATTCTTTGCCGTCATGATCGTCTCCTTTGTTTCCGCGGAGACTGTCTATGCGTATTTCGCGCCGCATTTGCGCGCTCACCCCTGCTCTTTTTCTTCGTCGCAGCAAGGGCCGAAGCTTTCAGGGAATCCTCATATCGATCGTGATGGCGGACCCAGTGCATGAATGGGCCGTCGCTGCGGCCGGGTGGCTCCTCCCAGTCCTCCTGACGGCCAAGCGGTGTCAGGTCGAGGTAGTTGTACGTGCCGGCCAACAAATCAGTCCCGCGCGCGTAGGTCGAGTAGGTGTGAAAAACGCTGTCGCCGTCGCGCAGGAAGACGCTCAAACCGTGCGATTCGCCCTGCGTGAAATAGGGTTCGCCTTTGCGCACGAGTTCCGCCTTGTCTGTATAATTATATTCTACGGGAGCAACGGCCTCGTCCATCGTGACGTGGAAGTCGTAGTTGAAGTCGTTGCCGAACGACGAGTACCACGGGAACGTCCAGCCCATGCGCCTCTTGAACGGCTCGATCTTGGCTAGCGGCGCGCGGGAGACAAGAGCGAGAGAAGTTTTCCGCGCGTAGAGGTGAGAGAGATGGCCGATGTTATCGACCAGGAACGAGCAGCTCGGGCAGCCCTCATCCCAGCTTGGGTCGAACATGAAGTGATACACGACGAGCTGGCAGCGTCCGCCGAACAGATCGAGCAGGCGCACCTTGTCTGCTGGGCCATCGAAGACGTAGTCCTTCTCGATCCTGACCATCGGCAGCCCGCGGCGTTCGGCGTTGACCGCGTCGCGGTGGCGCGTCAATTCCTTTTCTTTGGCGAGCAGCTCCTTGCGCGCGCTCAGCCAATCGGCACGCGATACGATTTGGGGATATTCTGGGGTTCTCGGATTTTTTTCGTTACTCATGATCAAGTCGCCTCCTTTGATCTCAACCTGCCGTCCTCGGCTCTGACGTTGAATAGTCGTTCGGCGGAGACAAAATCGACAACGGGCCTACCCAATGCTAGAAGGTTGTTGTGAACGGCGCCGCTCACTTTCGTGGATCATTTCGATCAAGTCCTCGGCCGGGCGAATCTCGAAGGGTCCTGCCTTCACACCTGGGTGCTTCGACATCAACTGGATGGCATGGTTCAGGTCCCTGGCTTCGAGCACGAGGATCCCGCCCAGCTGCTCTTTCGTCTCGGCATAAGGGCCATCGGTGATGGACACCTTGCCGTTCTTCCACCGCAGCGTGGTGGCGTTCCCAGCGCTCTGGAGCGCTTCCCCACCAACAAAGTGACCGTTCTTTCGCAGCACGTCGTCGTAGGCGAAGCACTCATCGATCATGGCGTTCCGCTCGCTTTCGGACATCGTTTCCCACTTCTTCTCTTCCATGTATCCAAGGCATACGTATTTCATAGTTTCCTCCTGATCATAGGATAGGCTCTACACCCTATAGTCGTTTGGCTGAGCCCAAAATCGACAATGAGATTCCATCTGCCCCCTTTCGTAAAACCGGTGATCAGGCTCTTCCCGGGTAAGGACGAGGGCCCATTTATCCCAACC
>JAHKKJ010000369.1 GCA_020027655.1 Deltaproteobacteria bacterium
GGTAGCAGATTGCCATCGCTGCTACGGGTCCCTTCCGGGAAAATAACCAAAGAAATGCCGCCTTTCATTCGCTGCTTCGCTTTCTTTAAACTGCCTGAAGCGTCAAATCGATCTGAACGGTTCACAGTAATATGCTTTGCCGCCCACATCGCCCAACCGAAAAGCGGAACCCAAAGTAGTTCTCTTTTCGCTATCCAGCGAAGCTGAAAAGGGGGGAGGCTTTGAACCAGTACGGGGATGTCGATGTGGCTCTGATGATTCACCATGAAAACATATTGCTGTTTCGGATCGAGCTGGGTCAAGCCATTGACTTTCACAGCCACGCCGCAAATCTTAAGAATCAGCCGGGTCCAGAGTCGGGTGATTCCATGCACATGCTTGCCGTAGGGGTCAAAAAGTCCAAATAGAATTGTTAAAAGAGCCGCTGGCACGGTGATCATGCAGATCACAAGCAGCTTAAGGCCGTAAAGCATGGATATGTAAGCAGCTTTGATTAAAACAAGTGATTGAAAAAGCTGAATAACCTTAATCCACAGCACGCCAAAAAGCAATGGAGCGAAATTCGGGGTGAGCAAGATCCTTAGTTCATCAGCAGCGAAAGATCTCATGGTTCTGCCGACGGTTCAGTCCAAGGACTTCGTTGTTGACTAAGGAATATACCGGCGATAAGGTAGCGTTACTCTTTCTGTCGATTTGTGACCGCCAGGAGGCTCTGATGTCGGTAAACAAAGCAATCTTGATCGGCAATCTGGGGAAAGATCCTGAGGTGCGTTTTACCTCCACCGGACGTGCCGTGGCGCGCTTTCCCATTGCGACATCCGAAGTGTGGACGGACGCGGAGGGCAATCGGCAAGAGAGAACTGAGTGGCATAATATTATTGTCTGGGGAAAGCAGGGTGAAACCTGCGGGCAGTACCTGGCCAAGGGCAGACAAGTTTTTGTTGAAGGCAGTATCAGAACCCGTAACTATGACGATAAGAGCGGCAACAAACGTTATGTCACCGAGATTGTCGCGCAGCGGGTCAGATTCTTGGGTGGTGGCGGTGGAACGCGGATCGCTCCCGAAACGGATTCCGGAGCATCCGACGAGATGGGCGCGGGCGGCCCGCCGCCGGCCGACGACGATATTCCATTTTAGAATGAACCGAACCGTTGGGCTTCTCGCTTCCCCGATTCTCTAGACGACAATATTTCTCGGCTTTCCCTCAAAAAAAGCACGAATATTGTCTGCGACTTCCCCGAGTAATCGTTCGCGTGTTTCTCGCGCGCTCCAGGCCGTGTGTGGGGTAACGATTAAATTATCTAGCTCTTTAGCTGCTTGAATTACCGGATGACCGGCGGGTGGCGGTTCGTGAGAAATAACATCGAGCGCCGCCGCCGCGAGCCGCCCTTCACGCAAAGCGTGAATCAGTGCCGTCTCATCGATCAACGCTCCGCGAGCCGTGTTGACCAGCAGGGCGGTCGGCTTCATTAGAGACAGGGTTTCTGCGTTGATGAGGTTTCTCGTCTGCGACGCGAGCGGACAGTGCAAGGTGATCACGTCGGCTTGCCGGAACAGTTCCTGGAGCAGAATTCGACCGGGAGGGATAGGCCCTGCGGAGCCAGGGCGGGCCGCAATCAGTACTTCTAACCCGAATCCTCGTGCCATCTCCGCCACCGCCCGGCCAATGTTGCCATAGCCGATGATGCCGAGTTTTTTCCCTTTGAGTTCGATGCTCGGAAAATCAAGCAACGTGAATACAGGGCTCTTCTGCCATGCGTCGGAACGCACCGCCGCGCCGTAACGAGCGGCGCGGGTCGCCAGCTCCAGGATGAGCGCCAGGGTGAATTGCGCCACGGATTGGGTTGCATAACCCGGAACATTGCAAACCCTGACACCGAACTCTTTGGCCGCCTCGCGATCGATGATATCAGTCCCTGTGGCGGCGACGGCGATGAGTTTCAGCTCTTTGGCCGCAGCTGAACTGAAAACCGCTCGGTCGATCACGACCTTGTTGGTCACTGCGACTGATTGCCCAATCAATCGTTGGCAAGTTTCTGACGGGCTCGTTACCTGGTGGATCGTACAGTCCCATTGCTTGATAAAACTCAGCAGTGAAATATCGCCATAGGTAGCAGCGTCGAGAAAAACGATCTTCTGCCGGTTCATATCTTGTTCTTTTCCTTCCGCTCAAGCTCTTTGGCTTCGTCCCATAAACGGTCCATGACTTCTAAAGACGCAGCCGAGGGACCCTTTCCTGCCTCGTGCAATCGGGTCTCGACATAGCTGAAGCGTTTGATAAATCGCTCGGTCGCTTGCGCCAGGACATCTTCCGCTTGCAATCCGAGAAAGCGAGAGAGATTTACGAGGGAGAAAAGCAGGTCGCCGAGCTCCTCGCCGGTGCGCTGTTTGTCTCCGGATGAACAAGCTGTTTTGAGTTCCGCCAGCTCTTCCTCGACCTTGCCCCATACCGGAAGTATATCCGGCCAATCGAAACCGACTTGAGAGGCCCGTTCAGTGATCGTCTGGGCGCGGGCGAGGGCGGGCATCGACTTGGGAAGATTTCCCAACGCGGACTTAGGCGTCTCGCCATCCTTTTCATTGGCCTTAATTTTCGCCCATTGTTTTAAGACGGTGTCAGAGTCCGGTAGTGCCTTGCCGGAAAAGACGTGTGGATGGCGTCGGACCATCTTTTCTGTTAGATCGCGGACCACATCTCCCGCAGTGAAAGCACCGCTTTCCGCGGCAATTTGGCAGTGAAAAATGATCTGATGCAACAGATCGCCGAGCTCCTCGCGGATTTGCGCAGAGTCCCCCTTATCGAGCGCGTCCAAGAGTTCGTGACTTTCTTCCAAGAGAAACGTCCTTAGCGATGCGTGGCTCTGCTCTTTGTCCCATGGACATCCGTTATCGCCGCGGAGTTGGGCCATGACATCCAACAGCTTGGCAAATGTTTTCCCAGCCAGTTCATTCTTCACTACCCTACCCTCCGCAATGTGTTTGGGGTCAAGCTTCCCTCTGAATCGGCAGCGTGCTAGATCTTACGTGTCGCTCCGGCTGATGTCCAGTAATGCTGATGCAGAACAACTAGAGTTGAGAATCGGAGGAAGGAGAGAAAACTATGCCAACCGCCGTTATTGATGGGCTCGAGGTTTATTATGAAACAAAAGGCTCGGGTTCGCCGCTGCTGATGTTCGCGCCGGGCGGCTTTGATGCCACGATTGACAAATGGATTGCAGCCAGCGCCTGGAAAGAGATTGACGCGCTCGATGCACTTGCGGCAGAGCATACGGTCGTCATCTACGATCGGCGCGAGGCGGGCAGATCGGGTGGACGGGTGGAGCGCTTGGGGTGGGGGAGTTACACGAGGCAGGCAAAGGCTCTGTTGGATCATTTGCGCATCGATTCCGCCTATGTGATCGGTGGCTGCATGGGGTGTTCGGTAGCGCTGGCATTTGGCGTTCATTACCCGGAAGCAACCCGCGCTCTGCTGCTTCATTGGCCGGTGGGAGGATATCGCTGGAAGGCGAACGGCTTGGACCGATTCCGGCGTCACTACGATTTCACCAAGGCAAATGGACTTAAAGCGGTTATTGAGCGCGCACAGACTGGAAAGAGTTTCTGGTCCGATCCCGAGTCAGGTCCCTGGGCATCGGTGATCGCACGCGATCGCCAATTCGCTGAGAATTTTGCCGCCCAGGATTTGGAGCGTTATCTCGGACTGGTATTAACGAGTGGACGCGGCTTCTTCGATCGGGACACTGCCACCGGACCCGAGCCCGAAGAAGTGATGGGCATAAAAGCGCCGGCGTTAATCATACCCGGTGACGATCCATCCCACGCCACCTCTGGAGCCCATTATTTGCGGGAGTGTCTCCCGAAAAACGAGTTTTGGACTGTGATGCCGCCGGAACAAACGACGCGCAAGGTCTGTGATCGAATCCTGGAGTTTTGCCGGGTTCACAGCTGATTACTCATGCGTGGGCTCCACAACGGTGGACCGGTTAAAAAAAATCTGATAGGAAAAAACTTCCTAGCCTAGGAAATTTTCAAGGAGGGTGTTTAATGGACGTCACGGTTTCCATTCTGCAGCTCAATACTCCGGACGGAAAGATGGAAGCCTACGAGGCGCGTCCGAAGGACAGTGTGGTCTTATGCTGGAATCGTGGTTTTGATGCAAGCTTTTGGACTCGACGAGGCATCGGCGAAAGACGCCTGGGAAAAAGCAAACCATTTTTCGCCCAACATTTGAAGTAAGCGATCATGCAATTCTTTTGGGAGAGGAAGGGTCAAAACGCCTTTCCTCTCTTTTTTTACGCGGTAGGCCGAATATGGTCGGGAAAGTTGCGATTGTGCCAAGAACTCGGAATCGAGAGTTAGTGACTCTGGGGCTCATTCAAATGAGCACCAGTGAAAGTCCAGAGGCGAACTTGGCAACGGCGCTGCCGCGGATCCGTGCCGCCGCCAAGAAGGGCGCCCAGATTGTCTGCCTCCAGGAATTGTTCCGTTCACGGTACTTTTGCCAGAACGAAGATCACCGGAACTTTCGACTCGCCGAAACCATTCCCGGCCCGACTACAGAGGCCCTGGGAAAGCTCGCCAGGGACAACAAGCTCGTTATTGTCGCGCCCCTCTTTGAAAAAAGATCCGCTGGGATCTATCACAATACGGCCGTAGTCATCGACGCCGACGGAACCATCGCCGGCAAGTATCGCAAAATGCACATCCCGGATGACCCGCTTTACTACGAAAAGTTCTATTTTACTCCAGGCGATCTGGGTTTCCCCAGTTTTCAAACACGATACGCCAAGATCGGTGTGCTGGTCTGCTGGGACCAATGGTTTCCCGAGGCGGCTCGGCTTACTTCACTAGGCGGAGCGCAAATTCTTTTCTATCCGACCGCCAT
>JAHKKJ010000370.1 GCA_020027655.1 Deltaproteobacteria bacterium
TCTCGGCAGTAGCCATCTCCGCAGAAGTATACGGGCGCTCGGCTTCCTCGGGTGGCATGAGCGGCAGACGGATACCTTGTCTACGATCGACGATTGAGCGTTCGCGGGTTTTGAACTGGTGCAATGCTTCTTCTTCCGTGTCGGCCGCCAGCGCCCAGACGCAAATCGTCGCGATCGGCTTGGGATTGATTTCGCTGGGGCGATAGTTCTTGCGGTAAAGATCCAACGCCTGCTCCACGCCGGTGCCCTCGCTGAAAAAATATGCGAACGCGTAGGGCAAGCCAAAATGGGCCGCGAGTTGGGCGCCGTAGTCTGAGCTGCCGAGAATCCATAATTCCGGGCTACTCGGCCCCGTCGGTTGGGCAACGACTCTATGGAAGGGGTGCCCTTCAGGCAGCGGAGTCCCCGACACCCAGTGTCGCAGCTCCTGTACTTGCCGGGGAAATTGGTCAAGTACGTTCTGGGGATTTGGATTGAGGGCGTATGACGTCATCTGGTCCGATCCTGGGGCACGACCGATTCCCAGGTCGATTCGGCCCGGGGCAATGGCCTCTAGGACGCGGAACTGCTCGGCAACCTTCAGTGCCGAATAGTGCGGCAGCATGACGCCCGCGCTGCCGACGCGGATACGAGGCGTGGTGGCCGCGATCGCAGACATGAGCACTTCGGGCGCGGTGCCGACGATACTGCCGGAGTTGTGGTGCTCCGAGACCCAGTAGCGATGATAGCCCAGCGCCTCGCAGTGCCGAGCGAGCTCGAGGGTCTCACGGATCGCAGCGTCCTGCGCTCTACCCTTGGACGCCGTCGATTGATCGAGTACTGACAATCTCATGGGTGCCTGCTTTCGGAGTACTTATTGTTCTCTACCAGGGCTGAACTAGCGCTGGCAATGGCTGATAGCCAGGAAGGTCATCGGGGCAATTCATGGGGTCTAACGTCTATGTCTTGACCTCGAACGGTTTAAGGATCAAGAGTGTCAAGCAAAGGATTTTTGACACATCACTCTAATACTCCAGTCCTTATGAGTGACCCCCTTGTTGTTTCATAAAGGCTTCTAACCGCTTCTGGAGTTCCTCGGGCGAGAGGTCTTCTTTGTGTGTCGAAATCGTCCACACATGGCCGAAGGGATCTTCCACCGTCCCGGACCGGTCACCGTAGAATTGGTCCTGCACCGGCCGGAGCGCCTTCGCGCCTGCGGCGACCACCCGATTGAAACAAGCATCCACGTCTTGCACATAGAGATGAAGGCTCACGGCGGTTCCTCCAATCGATTGCGGGCTACGATAGCCCATGTCCGGGAACTCGTCCGCCAGCATGATGGCCGAGCCATCGATTTCGATTTCGGCGTGCCCGACGGTGCCGTTCGGCCCGTCCATCCGCATGCGCTGCGCAGCACCGAACACTTTCTTATAGAAGTCGATCGCACGATCAGCCCCTTTGACAATCAAGTAAGGGGTTACGCTGTGATAGCCATCGGGAATTGCTTTCGTCGCCATGATTGCACCTCCTTACAGTAACCGTACCGCTGAAAAAAACCCGGCTCAATACCGCTAGTGTTAAAAGTTTGCGCAGAAGGGTCCACCATCGACGAGATCAGCGCACAATCTTCATACCCAACTCCTATTTCGCCATGCCGAGTGTCTCAGCGATTTCCATGTCCACCCTCCAGGTTGGCTTCTGTACCGCCGGCCGGGATTGCTGGAGCTTGCAGATCGACGCTCGTTTGCTGTAGATTGCCGGCATGGAAACCAACGGCAAATTCGAAGTAGACGTGCGCGATGTCGAGTATCAGTCACTGGCAGGCAAGCCCTGGCTGGCTCGCATCTATCAACCCAAAGGAACAGGACCCTTTCCGACCATCGTTGACGTGCACGGCGGTGCATGGCACAACGGCGACCGGACTAATAATGCCGGCATCGACGAAGCGCTGGCGGCCAAGGGCATTCTAGTGGCCGCTCTCGATTTCCGGCAGCCGCCGGAGGCGGGCTATCCCGCTTCGATCTGCGACATCAATCTCGCGGTTCGCTGGCTCAAGAGGCATGCGGCCGAGTTCAACGGAACGACCGCTGTAGGAGCCTTCGGGAATTCCAGCGGCGGCCACCAGGTTGTCCTTAGCGCGCTTCGACCGCGGCACGCAAGTTATTCGGCGCTGCCGCTGCCAAACCATCCTGAGATCGATGCCAGCCTCGCCTACGTGATTGCGGGCTGGCCTGTAATCGATCCGCTGTATCGCTTCCGCTACGCCAAAGAGATCAACAACCAGGAACACATCAAGGCCCATATAGACTACTGGCGGACAGAAGAAGCCATGGCCGAAGGCAGCCCGCAGACGATTATCGATCAGGACGAGCAAATCGATTTGCCGCCCCTACTCATGATGCTGAAGGCGAACGACCGCAACCATCCGCTGGAAATGCAGGAGCGCTTCATCGCGTCCTATCGCAAACGCGGCGGAGCGATCGAGGTGCACACGTTCGATGGCCTGCCGGAGCACCGAATGGTCCCGTCGCCTACCCAGCCGGAAACGATGCGTGCCATCGACACCATCACCATATTTATTCGGCGGCAAACCGAATAGAAATCACCTTCGATAAGTTCAACGTTCCGAGTTCAAGGTTTAAGGAAAAAAAGAAGCTACACTCAGAAAGTATCGTCGCAGAAAATTGGCGTGCTGGCATCTTGGATAATCGGTGACGCTTCAGTCTCAGGAGGCGGGATGGAACGACATTCGATTATTCCAAGCTAATTTTAACCGCACTCGATCAGCAGCTTTCCTGGCTCGCTTATAAAGTTGGAACTCCAACCACTACTCTAGGCAATCTGTGCTTTTTAGGAAGAAATTAGCCGGTATCTCCTTGCTTACTCAACCGAAAAGCCTTAGCATAACGTAGTTACCTTTCCGCGCGTTTCCCAAACGCGATCAGGTTAAGCAGGTCAATTCAATTCAATGAGGAGGGTTCAAATGTACAGGATTTTGTGCGACAGGTCGCCGGCTCGCGAGCTCGGCTCGGGCCTGACGTGGCTTAAGAAGGACGGCCGGATAGTAGAGTTCTCCACCATGGAAGAAGCCGGGGCGAAGGCGAAGGAGTTGAATGAGGGTGTCACCGTGGCCAAAGTAAAGTACACGGCGAAAGCATATGACGTGGGAGGAGACGAGTAATCGATTAAGGCAAATTTATTCGGAACTCCTACGAGTCGCGGCACTTCCGCAAGAATGGCTCACGGAGCACCGCTATTCGTAGACGGCAGAATCCACGCTCCTGTTATCTTCTTCTTCCCTGCGAGGGTCTAAAGAAGGACGGCTTGTATTCATCCTTAGCTCCACCGGCCTTTTTCAGCATCCTCGCAACTCTTCTCCCCATGACGTCTACGACATAGTTAGATAGCAAATGGTCGCGGGTACTCTTGATCTTTTGCCGCACCGCATTCTTGCGCACCGCATTTTGCCCGGCCATTCGCAAGTCGTCAGTCAGTATGGAAACAATTCCTTCCCGCCCGCGTGATGACAGCCGAAGAGAGAACCTCCCTTCTTGAGTCTGGTCCACTAAGCTGTACTCAAGCTTCTTGTCTATGCTGCGGATAATGCCTCTTAATACCTCTGCGGTCTGTTTAACCACTTCACGGTCAGTCATGGAACCTCCCTTGTTTACGGCCCAATAAAAAGCCTCCACGGTTACCGAATGTCCTCGGAGCCTGACGAACTTGGATCAAGAACAACTCTGTTACGGCGCGCCTAACAGATTCGGCACAAGCCAACTCGTTTTGTGCGAGAAAAGAGGGGCAACCCGACCTATTGCCCCCAGGTGATTAGCTACAAAACGGAAAGACTACCAGCGATTACGTCCGCCGTCGCGGCCTCCGCCACCGCCGTCACGCCGCGCCATAGGCTTGGCTTCATTCACGGTCAGGGTGCGCCCGTCGAGCTGGGTGCCGTTCAGCGACTCGATGGCCTTTTGGGCCTCCTTACTCGAACTCATCTCTACGAAGCCAAAGCCCCGCGACTGTCCTGTAAACTTATCCGAGATCACGTTGGCCGATTCGACGGTTCCGTGCAATGAAAAGATTTCCTGCAGTCGCCCTTCGGTTACTGAATAAGGCAGACCGCCAACATATAATTTATTACCCATGTTCTCCTCCTATGAGAGAATGTTTGTGTCGTTGACCCTGAGAATTAGACTGCTAATGGGGCAGAACATGGGAACTCAATTACTGCAACCACGCTCTGGTCGGATTGTCCTTTAGAGATCGTTTCGCAAGGAGAGACGATTTGGAGGCCTTCAACGATTGTGTCTTCCTCTTTCAGAAGGCCCTATACTGAAGTAGGAATTACACTGTATGTGTTAATCGAGATGCTGTCAACCGCTAACGCGATTTTTGTGGTAGTTCGTAAGCCCACGTGGCGAAACAAAACTATCAGTGCAAGGCGCTTACCTTCACTCGATCCCGAATTATTCTAACTGGCCGCTAGTGTGGTGTTCGCGAAATCCGTCGAATAATTCGAGCGTCATTCCGGACAAGCTGGCGATAGCTAGTGAGAGCCGGAATCCAGATGTAAGGGCGGGTTTGAAACCCGCCCCTACCAGATTCCCGCTTTCACGGGTATGACGGTGGGTGCTTGCTGATTTATTTTGCGAACTTTAGTTCCAAGTTGGAACTTGACCGGCGATTTGTTAGTCTCCGCGGAGAATTTCTAGCGGGAACTTCTTATGAGATTTCTATCGCACCTGTTTGACAACAACCGCAAGTGGGCGGCCGAAATCAAGCGCAGGGATCCGGAATATTTCGAACGTTTGAGCAAGATCCAAAAACCGGAATATCTCTGGATCGGCTGCGCCGATAGCCGCGTGCCGGCCAACGAGATCGTCGGTCTCGCGC
>JAHKKJ010000371.1 GCA_020027655.1 Deltaproteobacteria bacterium
GCGCTAAAGCGCGCTTTGCTGCGCTCGACGTTGACTCGAACTTCTTTGTCGTAGGTGACCGCCCAGCGGCGATCCGAATACTTTTCCATTAACGCTGCCAGCGCATCATCCAGCCCGTTCTGAATGGCCGTAGATTTGTCCTCTCTAAGAATCGCGGCAAAACGCGTCAATAACTTATGATCGTCGCCCGCAGCAGACTTGGCTGCCAACTCAATGAGCTTTGATCCCGCCAACAAGTCGAGAGCGACATCTTGTCCGGCCTCCACCTTCTTGGCAAGTCCCTGACGCCACGACTTGAAGCGGTCCACCCATGCTTGCAGCGTGTAATAGTAGTCGCCGATCTCGTTGACTTCGAACGTGCCGCGCCAACGGTCGTTGACTAGCGGCTGCATGGGAGTCTCAATCCAGGTCGAAGCTCCTTCTTTGCGGTAGAGGAGCAGCGCCGAAAGCGCGTCGTGACCGTCGACGAAAATATCCGCCTCCACGGTCATACGCTCCCCCACGGTCCTTTTCGCGGGAAACCGACCGCAATCAATCTCCGGTTTGACGTTTTCAATGACAACCCGCGAGCGACCCTGGTCCAATCCGGTCGTCGTCGGCTCGCTTGTGGATTGCAACTTCGGCTGTTTTTTCATTGAAGCGTGTTTTTAGGTTAACATCCTCTTTTCTTAAGGCAACCAGCGCGCGTTCAAATTGCACCTTCGAAGATTCGCGGACGTGAGTCCAGAGATGTATTCACTTCCGAAACGCAACCAAGCTGTCATTCCGGTCAAGCTGGCGATAGCTAGCGCGAGCCGGAATCCACCCCCTCTTCGTCTCCCCCTCTTAGCAAAGGGGGAGATACAGTGGGGGTTCTGGATTCCCGCTTTCGCGGGAAAGACGGATGAGGTGCTTTAGAAAGGGCGTCCTCGATGGTCAACCTCGATTGGTGTCGACTGCGGCAGGAATTTTCTTGACCGAGAGTCTAAGGGTAGAGGGATTGAGTTCCTGCAACGTCAGTTCTTTGGGGTAGCGGATGTTCTGCTCCGAGATGTTAAAGGTTCGGCGGCCCAGCTCCGCCATCGAAACGTCGATGGCCACTCTTATTTTCCTGGCGTCAAAGAGATAGAAAGCTCGGCGCGGGCCGCTAAAGGTCGCATTCACCATCGGCGGCTCGATGTCTTCGACCCGTAGATCCGCTGGAAGATTTTCCACGCTCACCGGGATCCGATAACTGACTTGGACAGTTTTTGAACCGGGCACGAAGATGTACCAAAAGCCGATGGCTAAGGAGAGAGAGATGGCCTTGGCGATCCAGTTCTCTCTGAAAAACTGCAGCGAGAGATTGCTTTGCTGTGCCGACGGGAATTTCGTCCGCAAAAAACTATCGATCACGGCGCCGAGCTGCTGCAGATTCTCGACCTCTCGAAGTTTGCCGTCTCGGGCGAAGGAGATCGTGCCGCGCTCCTCGGAAACCACGATGCACAAGGCATCCGTCAACTCCGCCAAACCCAAGGCCGCGGAGTGTCGCGTACCGACATTGCTGAGTTGCGTAAGATTCTTCGAAAGCGGCAGATGGGCAGCGAAGCGGGTCATGCAGTCTTGTTCCACCAGGACGGCGCCGTCGTGTCCCGGAGAATGGGGATCGAAAATACTCTTCAGTAGCGGTCCGCTGAGTTTTCCATCGAGGGGAATCCCACCGGTGATGTGTCGCTCCAGCGGATCGTTGCCGCGGATCACCATCAAAGCGCCGACGTGTTCCTTAGCCAGATCCGACAAGGTGCGCACCAGGATATCTGACGTGTGGGAGCCGAGGGCCGGAACTCGTTTTCGGGCGAGGCTCCAAACCGCGATTCGTTCGAAGAACTGGCGCAGCTCCTCCTGAAAGATCACCACGATCATGATCAAGAAAATGGCGAAGAACCCCTGAAACACCCACGCTGTCATTTGTAAATCTAGATATCGGGCGATGATGTAAATGCCGCCTAGAATAAGGATACCACGAACGACAAAAGCGGCTCGCGTCTGGCGCGCCCAAACGATGGCCGTGTAGAGCAACACCGCCACGAAGATGATGTCAACGACCTCCGCAAAAGTGATGGTTGGAAATGGATTTATGATGGTGCTGTCATTCATACGTCAAGAGTAAAATACCACGTTTTACGGCTTGAAGAAATTACCCTCTCAGCAATAGTAGTCGCCTGCCCTTCCGCTGACGCGGGGCATGCTAGCGACCTCTAGGGCCGGTTTCGATCTTCCATATCGAAAGGGCGCGGTTGCTCCGGGGGGAGCGGCGTGTTTTTTGGTTGAGGCAGGTTCGACTTGGGATTTCGCAGTTGACGTAAAAACTCATCCCTGGATGGAAAGGATTTGCCTGCATAGGGGCCTTGATGGCAGTGATAGTTTCCTTTCTTCGGATCGCGGTGGCAGCCGTAACCGTCGACAAGACCGTTGTGTGAATCAGCGATACCCGAAGTCAAAAGCAGAAGTCCAAAAAACCACAAGAGCGCACGAAGCGACCGCATCGGCAGAACCTCCGCAAAGCTAAGGGCTGTATTCCGGCGATGGAGCGCCGGATGCAGTAATCCTGCACGTCCGGATCTGTGGAGGGGGTTATGGGCAACCATGATTCCTACTCCGACACTGCTCCCATTGAAAAAAATTAACCAACTTTTAACATAGCGTCAAATCTCCAGCACGGTGATTTGCTATCGACGGGAGAAAGTTTATTCTCGATTTATCGCGCCTGGATGTTTTCACCCTTTGTGAACGAACGCATACCATTGAAGACCGAGTACCGAATGCTCGCCACTTCCTCCGGGCAATCGGGAAGTTCAAGAGAGAAGCTGCTCATCCAACGGGCCGAAACGAAACAGAAGGAGGTATGCCCATTGCAGGAAGAAGCACGAAAACTGATCGAAGAGCGGGCGCAACTTCGTAATGCTTCAGAAGAGGACTTGACCCAATCACTGAGCAAGTTCGACGGCTATCTCGTTGAGGTACTCCGGGTAAAAGATAATCTTGAAAAGGAAGTCGCCGCAGCGGTTGGCGACAACCGAATCCACCGTGAACGCCACATCAAAGCTCTCCATCAACACTGGTTAAGATAAATTGTAGCCGACTGCGTATCCGGTGAGAAAACGCCGCATAAATTTCGCCAAACCCTGCGGGCCGCTTCTCAGCATTTTTCACCACAGGTTTGCGAGCTGTCGCGGCCTGAAAGCGTTTTGTCTTTCATGGTGCGGACGAGCTCTTCGTAGGACGACTTGCTGATGAGTCGGTTGAACTGCGAACGGTAGTTGTTCACGAGGCTGATGTTTTCAATGACTACGTCGTATACTTTCCAATCCTTATCCACAAGACGGAGCCGGTAATTGATCGAATAGGCGGCGTCGCCTTTAGTCGTTAGTGTGGTTTGTACTTCAGCGTTGTCTTTCTCTTGGACCTCGCGGTTATAGCCGACTTTATCACCGCTATAGGACTCTATGGTGCCGATATAATTGTCCTGCAACAAGTCAGTAAAGATATTGATGAACTCCTGCTGTTCTGCGGGCGTCCGACGGCGCCACTCGGCGCCGAGGGAGCGCCGCGCCATCTCGGCAAAGTCAAATCGCGCAAAGATAACCCGCCGTAGTTGCTCGCGGCGTTCTTTCTGTTTGCTATCCGCCTTCAGAGACGGATCCGCCAGAATAGCGAGAACCTGGTCAACCGTGCCGCGAACCTGTTCCGTTGGAACGCCGGCATTGGCGGCGGTCGCATAAAAAATTGCCGTAAGGCCAATAACTATTAAGATTGTCTTGAAAAGATTCTTGGCCGTTGGCACTGCCTCTTGGCTGTCAGTTAATAAGCGGTTTCCTCGTGGACCGCTTGCAACCGCATTCCGCCCGCCAGGTGAGTCTGTCTTTCGAACGCTCGTGTCCATCAAACCGGAAATCATCTTCCTTCTCCACTTCCATAAATTCAGTGTGAAGTAGTATGTCGAGGCGTCTCGCGAAAAACAAGAGGATTTGGAAAATTTTTGAGAGAAATGACAACACTGAAACAGTGGAATAATGGAATGTTGACACATAAAGTAATGAGTAATTGAGTTCAAAACGTTCCAGCCGTTCAACCGCTGCCTCCTGTTCCTCAGGAAGAGCACGACACACAAAGCAAGACGGCGCTGATTTTTTGAATCCGACTCATGACCATGGCGCGTGGCTCCGCACCGGCTTAGGCGTCCTGATTTTGATGCTGATGGCTATAGGCACTCATGACCCGCTCCGTTCGAGCCCATTGCTTGACCGGCCGGTTTTCGGCGAAGGCTCTGAGCTCCCGCTCCCAAAGTTTCCGATACATGAGCGCTCCGGAATCGGCTCGGATCAGACGCTCGCTTCTCCGCTCGGCGGTTCGGCTCACGCCGACCTGGTGGGGACTTCGATGGGCTGATTGTAATAGAATTCGGATTCGCGATGGACGAAGGGGATATGCACAGGATCGGTTTCTAGATTATAAATATAAAAGAAGTTACAGGGCCGGGTGTAAGACTCGGTCCAGGTGACTTTGCCGTTTTCAAAAATGCGGGAAGCGCGGTGGCGGAGGCGGTTCTCCGGCGCCGAAATAAGCGAAGATAAATCCCAAATACTCAACCGTCGGATAGCTTCGAATGCGCACGGTTTGGGCCGTTGATTCGGGCTCCGTCGGCACTTCGATGCATTGGCCCGGTGGCATCGTATTTCCAGCCGTGATAACGGCAGCGAATGCAGTCGTCCTCAACCCAACCGACGGAAAGCTGGAGCCCGCGGTGGGCTCATTGAAAAGCGACGACGTGCGCCGCGCCGCCCTCGCCGCGATAGAGCGTAAAATTCTCGCTCATGATTTTGATCGGCTTGGCCCAGCCGGCCTTCAAGTCTTCG
>JAHKKJ010000372.1 GCA_020027655.1 Deltaproteobacteria bacterium
GGAGATGGAAGCAACGCACGACATCCCTGTTAGCACCTCCGGTAGATCGCAAACCGCCGCCATGCGCGCGCTCGGTATTAAAAGATTCGTCGGGGTAACCTACTTCAAAGAGAACATGAATCAAATTTTCACCCGTTACTTCACCGAGGCGGGCTTCGAAGTGACAGCGATGGAAGGAATTGACGTAGCCTTTAAAGACGTAGGGCGATTATCGGCAGAAGAGATCTATGCCCATACAAAGAAAGCCTTTCTGAAGCACCCGGATGCGCAGGCGATTTACATGCTCGGTTCCGGTTGGCGGCTGCTGAAGATCGTGCGGCTCTTGGAACAAGATCTACAAGTGCCGGTGATTTATGCGCTGGCGTGTAAACTTTGGGACGTTCAAAAGCAATTCCACGTGCGCGAACCGGTTAAAGGCTATGGCCGGCTTTTGGAAGAGCTGCCGGTAGACAAAAAAGTCTCGAGTTTCGGGTTCCGGGTTTCGAGTTAATCAAAAAAACCAATTCACAATACTTACACGCTGCAAGGAACTGTCATTTTCGGCCAACCAGGATGCGGAACGTTTGTTGATGTTCGGTGAGCCAGGTCTGGATGCGCTCGCTTACTTTGGTATCCGGTGGCGCTAAGTTCTTGATTCGGTCGAGACTCATTCTTGCAAAGCGCGGCTTGACTCCGCTGTGAGAGCTTAAGAAACCCTCTTCAGTGAAAAGACTTTGGCCTTCCACGGACGTGAGAAGTCTTCAAAGAGTTTCGCCGCGTTCGGATGCGGCGCTTTTTCGGAGACACCGATCGGATGCTCGTTGCTGGCAGCCCTTCTATATCCGATGGAGGCGCTGGATGTAAACAGCGGTGATTCTCTGTCTTGACGCGCATCGCCAATTCGCCCTATGTTACGTCGAAATCATGCCACGGCATTTTTTCTTTGGAAATTACCAGGAGGACCGCGATGAAAAAGATCTATTTATGGCCGTTAATTATTCTGCTGTGGGGTTCCCAGGTCGCAGCGCAAACTCCTTACTTTCAAGGCAAGACCATTAGAATGTTGGTGGGCTACCCGGCAGGTAGCGCCCATGATCTATGGGCCAGGATGGTGGCTCCCCAGTTGACCAAACACATTCCGGGGAATCCCGCCACGGTGGTCGAAATCAGGACCGGCGCGGGCTCGATGGTAGCGGCCAATTATGTTTACAACGTAGCCAAGCCCGATGGTTTAACCATTGGAGTCATCAACGCCGCGCTCTATTTCGATCAGCTGATGAAGCGGCCGGAGATCAAGTTCGATTGGCCCAAGTTTAGCTGGGTGGGCAGCTCGACCCCGACCAATGCCCTGCTGTACATGTGGGCTAACACTCCCTACAAGACTATCCACGACGTACGCAGTGCCACCGTGCCCCCAAAGTGCGGCGTCACCGGTACGGGCAATACAGGCTATTATTTCCCGAAACTGCTGGAGCAAGCGATCGGGACAAAATTCCAACTCGTGACGGGATACCAGGGAGGCGCCGACATTGAAATCGCGGTGGAGAGAGGAGAAGTGCAATGCCGCGCTTTTTCGGTCCAGGTCTTTTTTGGCCGGGAGCCGTTCAATAACTGGCGCAGCAAGAATCTGGTCCGCGTGCTGGTCCAAACCGGCAAAAAGCGCGATACGCGGCTAACCGAAACGCCGCTGCTCAATGAGCTGATGGATCAGTATCAAACAACGGAGGCCTACCGCCGTCTCGCCAAGGTCCTCCTCGGGTCGGGTGAATTTGGTAGCGCCCCGATGATCGCGTCTCCCGGAATCCCCGCCGAGCAGGTTAAGATTCTCCGCGAGGGCTACGCGAAGGGCTTGAACGATCCCGATCTCATTGCGGAAGCGAAGAAGAGAGGACTGGAGCCCGAGCTTATTCATGGCGACGAAATGGAGAGCTTGGCCAAGGAAGTCATGGTCCAGCCCGCCGAGGTGATCGCTCTGATGAAAAAGGTTATGGAGTAGCACCTATTGTAGATCAACGACAATGAATAGCCGGACGTCGAAATCGTCTAATAGGGCAAGCCAGATAAGATCGGAGGATGTCGAGATGGCCGCCAAGATAGATTTTATCAGCTGCCCGAAACGTCCGAAGAGACGTAGCCGACGAAAGTAGCTTAACAGCAGAGCTGATTGTCTCCTATAAAAAACCCGACACCGCTCCATCGGAGCGAATGACGACCCGCTGGAAGGCCTGGGTCGCGCTGACTCGGGCCTTTCTTTCAATTGAACCTTTTTTGGTGCGCCCCCTGAAGCTCGGCTGTCACTTTTGTACATTCCTGATCTATTTTGCACCCCAAGTTTTACTCGGGTTTCCTTCCAAACACTCTAAAGTACTTTGGTATGTCTTTTGCGGCTTTTCTTGACCCATAAGAGACCTTTGCAGGAAGAAAACGGCAGCTCATGGGTCGCGACGGACAACGTATAAAATTGCGCGACGTCCCTCCCTTCCACCCTTACAAAGAAAAAATTTCCTACAGGAGATATGACTATGGACGGTTCGATCCTGCGCACTCAGGAATACAAGGGATGCGGCATCCACGCCGCCTCATATAAAGTCGGGCCGGATTGGGTTCCGGAAGCCTGCTTTTGGGTACGCACCAAAAACGGCTGGACGCGAATGTGGATAAACAGCTTCGCCCGCTTCTTTGAGATCCCGGAGCTCACTTTTTCCAGCGAGACCGAAGCCGATGCTTGCGCCTTTCAGGTGGCGCGGCGGCTGATCGATAAAACTCTGCCCGATTTGAACTCCTCAATACCGCTTAGCCGCGGTACGCGGTCTGCCTACCTATCGAGAATCTTGCAGATCGCGCGGCAATCGCTTTCTGCATATGCCCATCGCAGGGAGCGCAAAAACCTTGGTTAACTCCTAAGCTGTTCTCGCGGCCCTTTGTCTCTCTAGACGGTTTAACGCAGGCCGTTCCTCTGCAGCCGATGGTTTGACGTGTGCACGGGCGTGAAGGTGTGAGCAAACACGTAATCCGCAACGCGCCGGCCCTGCGAAATTCCCTCGCTCTTGTCGAATGCCCAGTGGATGCCGAGATAGATTCGACTCTGGCCGTTTTCCTCTTCAGCTTCTGATAAAGAATTAAAGCTGCGCGGCTTGAGCGGCCGCACGATTCCGTCGGCGCCTTTTGTCTCACCGTTGTACTCATCCGAAACGAACGTGAATTGAATTTCGTCTTTACGGAAAAATCGTCGCAGAGTCTGAAAGAGAGCACCGCCAAAACCGGCATGGCCAGAGGGATAGGCGGGGAAAGGCGGTGTGAAGTTGGGTCCGTTTAGATTGCTTGCTGGAGCTCCCAGCGGACTAAAATCTGGATCCCCAATAGTCGCCGGATTGCCATCGCCTTCGCCAGTCGGTCCTGTCCCTGCGTCGGCTTCTCTTATCCCGGTGACCGGGCGCCAAAAATTATAATAATACTTTGATTCCCAAATCGCGATGCCGGCATCGGCCATCGCCGTATTCACCAGTGCGAGGAGACGGGCAAGCTCAATCGCATTTAAGGCCATTTGATCGGCGATCTGAGTTGCGACTTGATTATAGAGACGCGGGGGAGCACAAAGGCTAGGCATGCCATCGTAGGCCCAATAGATGCCGATCCCGGTCTGCTCACCCGCGCGTACGGTAGGTGTAACGATCCCGTCGCCCCCCAATTGCTTAACTTCCTCGAAAGCCGCCGCATACTCAGAACTCTCCAAAGCCGGCGGCCGCGGAACCCTAAACTGCCTCGCCGATTTCATAGCAAACGGTTTGACCTCTGCCCAACGAGCGCCGAGCGCAAGTGGAATCAGGCTGATAGGGTCCTGTCGCCATTGGCCTGGCTCATCGCCCGTTATGAAATCGACGCCGACACGCGGCTCAGCGTGCGCCGAGCCGTCGTTCTCGCGCCGCTCCAATATCGCAGCTGCTGCGCGACGTCCGAGATCTATGCCGTTGTTCTTTGCGCGTCCGTTTGAAACAAGCTTCAGGTCCGCTTCAAGCAACCCGTCGAAATTCGGCGCCTGCGAAGGGAAGAGAACGCTCAGCGTGTCGTACGCCGCCTGCGCGATGGCGGCATTCATGGAAGTGTCTTTAGGCGCCGGAGAAATTTTGGTGTAACTTCGATAGCCGCCGCTGATCGCGATAATCGCGTCGAAGATCGCGATGTGGACCATCGCTATCGCCCGGCTCGAGCGCGTGGGACCGAACTGTTCCCCAAAGACCCGCGTTTCACCGATTGCGACGGGTGTGTGATCGAGACCGCTGGCGTCGATCGCGATCTCGTTCCAGCGACGGACAAAATCTATTGTGCTGCGCTGTGGATGCCCTGGGAACTGACGTTGCCGTGGAGCAGCCTCATAACGGGGTCCGAGGGCATCGCGGTGACCTCGCGGAAAACCTTGCGCCCAGAGCGAGGCGATTGAGCTGAAGATAAAAGCAGCCACTATTGCAGCCATTAGCCTACAGCAGGGTGTTGCAACCATCCATACTCCTCGCTTCCTTTTGGTGATTTTCCTGTTGGTTTTCGCGCCAACACAAAGAAACCCTGAGCTAAACGGGCAGCTTTTCCTGGCAATCATGATGCTCAATTCGGTGAGGGCAAACCCGATGCCAACCTCTGACAAGTCAAAAATTCTCCACGGCTTATTTCCAAAAACGAAACGATTCGATCGAGTTTATGGACATACACTTGTCTTCACTCTCCCAAGCCTACTTGACACCGTCTGCACTCATTTGTATTGAAGACCCAGAGGCTCATATTCAAAACGAGCGAAATCGTTTTGGCGCTTAGGAGGATTCTATGGATCTGGAAGGACTGAATCAGTGGTTGGCGGAAAGAAATTTAAAAGGACACTGGGATCACCAGCCGTGGT
>JAHKKJ010000373.1 GCA_020027655.1 Deltaproteobacteria bacterium
GAAAACGGCGTCGTTGATCCCCGGCGCCGTCCACAAGATTCTTGCCAAAACCGGGCACGCCTGCTGCATCGAAGATCCCGCCGGCTTCGATGCGTTGGTGATAGCCTTCTTGAAATCCCAAGGGCTGATGCCTCCGTCGCCCAACCAATAACCGTCTCACCGACTAAATTCCTCTCCCTTGACGGGCTTGACGGGAGAGGAATCAGGTGAGGGTGACCAGGGTTGCAGCGTCCCCTCACCCTACTTCCACGAGGAGAGGGGGGATTGTCAGTTGGACCGTCTTTCAAATAACAGAATGTTTTTTCGGTTCTGGGTTAACTGCTCGTGCAGGAGAGACAAAGAAGTGTTATATGAAGAGAAACGTCGCGAAGGAGGGAGCACCATGGCTGTCGATATCGAGAAACTAAAAAGTATGGCGCCCCCGAAGGGAATGGACTTTCATATCGCCAAGTTGGGCCATATCGTCTTGCAGGTAAGCGACCTGGAAAGATCCACCGCCTTTTACACCCAAGTTCTCGGTTTCAAAGTTTCCGACGTGTACCCCGAAGAGATGATGCCGGGCGGCATGGTCTTTCTGCGCTGCGATACGGACCATCACTGTTTGGCGTTGGTCGGCGCCGGCGATGGGAAAAACGCGAACCGGGAACTGCACCATCTCGCTTTCGAGGTCCCGACCCTGGCCGAGGTCATCCACGCGCGTGACCGCCTGCACGCCCATGATGTAAAAATCGATTTTGAGGGACGCCGCCGCGCCGGCTGTCAGATCGCCGTAGAGTTTCGCGACCCCGATAATCATTCTTTGGAAATTTACTGGGGCGTCGATCAGGTCGGCAGCGATGGCCGGGTCCGGCCCTCCAGTGAATGGCACGGCGTAAGATCTTTGGAAGAAGCCATAGCCAACCCCGTGCCGGGCCAGGACACCCACATCCCTCGATGAGTTCGGATTCACAGTCTCTCGAAAATCTCATTCACGCCTCATCCCGCGCGCTGGTTATCGGCGTCGGCGGTGGCGGAGATGTCGTGGGAGCATTGGCCGCTGCGCGGTTCTTGGAGTTCTGCGGCTTGGAATTCGTCCTCGGTGGTCTCTCGTGGGAACGTTTCGTCTTTGATCCGGTCCCCGGCCCGCGCATGTTGAGCGAAGTCGAGAACGTTCGGGCTCTCCACCCCCGCGTCTGGATGGCAAACCCAAAAAGCCAGACCAAGACCGGAGTTTTTTTTGCCGAGTCCAAAATGGCGGCGGTCCATGGCAAAGAAATTCTGCTTGTCGACATCAACGGCGGCGTCGACGGGGCGGTGCAAGGGCTCGAAGTTGCCATAAAGGAATTCAAGATCGACCTCCTTGTCGGTCTCGATGTCGGCGGAGACTCGCTGGCGCAGGGCGACGAGCAGGGACTACGCAGCCCCCTGGCAGATTCCATCATGCTTGCGGCCCACGCCGAATTGGAAAAACGCGGCCACCGCACTCTCTGGGCCGTCTTCGGCTATGGCAGCGATGGTGAATTGACCGTGGATGAAGTGGAATCGGCACTGAGCAAGCTGGCGGCAGCCGGCGCGTGGCTCGGCACTTGTTCACTGACACCGAAAATCGCCGCTGAATTGGCGGAAGTCATCAAAACCGTCCCCACCGAGGCCAGCGCCATTCCGGTGCAGTGCTTTTATGGCGCTTGGGGAGAAACTAAGATTCGCACCGACCAAAGAACCGTCAAGCTCACGCCGCTGACCGCGCTGATTTTTTTTATGTCAGCGACAAAGTTGTTCCAGACACTTGCCCTGCCTGCGCAAGCCGTGAGCAAGAGCGGCTCGTTGGAACAGGCCAACGATGCGCTGCACGCCCTCGGCATCAAAACCGAACTTGATCTCGAACGCGAGAGATACGCCCCAGCGAAAAATCCGTAGCATCACCTATGCTTGAGAATCTGCAACGGGATGTTTTAGTCCTGATGGCATCGCGGGGGATTAGGGCGTTTGCCTTCTCTTATCTCGGCGTAGTTTTTGCCATTTACCTGAGCCAGCTTGGCTATTCCACAGTGACCATCGGTCTAGTGATCTCCACCGCCTCCGCCAGCGGCGCAGTGCTCACAGTACTCTGGGGCTTTCTATCCGACCGCTTCGGACGAAAAAAGATCCTCATGCTCTTGGCCGCGCTCACCATAGTCTCGAATCTAATTTACGTCTTCTTCAGCCATCTCGTCTTCATTCTTTCTGCAGTGATCATCGCCAACGTCGGAGCCGGCGGCTCGGGTGGCGGCGGACAGGGTGGCGGACCGTTCAATCCTGTAGAACAGGCTTTACTCGCAGAAAAATGCACGCCGGAAAACAGAAATCGCATCTTCTCCACGAACGCTTTCGTCGGCTCGCTGATGGGCTCGCTTGGTGCCCTGGTGAGCGGCTTGCCGCAATATCTCCAGGAAAGCTGGGGATGGCAATCCGTGGTCTCTTATAAACCGCTCTTTGCGCTGACCATCTTCTTCAGCGTTATTCTCATTCTTGCCTATTCGACCATTGACGAGCAGCATGTCCCGAGAAAGCGCGAGAGAACCAATCGAAGCAGGACGGCGCGGAGCGGTTTCGTCACTAAGATGTCCCTGTTGGGAATGGTGGATAACCTAGGCGCGGGCTTGGTCGGCCCGCTGATTTCTTACTGGTTCTTTCGCCGCTTTGGTGTGGAGCTAAAATCCCTGGGCTTTATGTTCTTTCTTTCGTACTTTTTTGCCGCTCTTTCCTTTCTGGCGGCGCCAGTGCTTGCGCGCCATATGGGCGTCGTGAGAACAATGGCCTTTTCCCATGGGCTTGCCTCTTTGATCTATCTGTTCCTTCCCTTGGCCCCAAGTTTCTCGATCGCCGCGGCGATGACCGTCGTCCGCTCTTTCCTGGCTTACATGGACAATCCCTTGAGAAGCTCCTTCATCATGGGAATCGTCCGGCCGGAAGACCGAGGCTCAGTGGCAGGGATTACCACTCTGTCGCGCCACGTGCCGGTGGCCGTGAGCCCGACGATCTCCGCTTACCTCATGCAGTCATTTTCCCTAAATGTACCGATCTTCATTGGGGGTTTCTTGCAGTTGTTTCATGACTGTGTTTTTTATTTCCTCTTTCGCGGCGTGAAGCCTCCAGAGGAAGAAGTCGCCCGAGGATCGTAACGCCCGAACCCGTCATGTTCCGCGATCTTCATCACGACGCCAAATTACTGATGATTTCGCGCGGCATTCGCGCTTTTGCATTCTCCTATTTGGGTGTGGTCTTCGCTATTTACCTGGACCGGTTGGGCTATTCGACGGTGGTTGTGGGAATGATCTTTTCCGTTGCCTACATCAGCAGCGCGTTGCTCACGGCAGTTTGGGGATATCTTTCAGACCGATTAGGGCGACGACGGATCTTGATGCTGCTGGCTGCCTTAACCATCGTCTCCAATGTTATTTACATCTTTTTTAGCAGCCTGTTTTTCATCCTGCTCGCGGTGGTGGTCGCGAGCGTGGGCGCGGGCGGTTCCGGGGGCGGGGGGTCCGGCGGCGGCCCTTTCAACCCGGTGGAGGAGGCCCTGCTCGCCGAGAAGTGCAGCGCCGAAAACAGAAACCAGGTTTTCTCGATCAACTCCTTTGTCGGATCGGTGATGGGCTCTCTCGGCGCTCTGGGCAGCGGTCTGCCTCAATACTTGCAGGAAAGCTGGGGTTGGGAAGCCGTCTCGTCCTACAAGCCTTTGTTCGCGTTGACCATCCTGTTCAGCATCGTTCTGTTTTTCGTTTACAGCTCCATCAGCGAACAACATCAACCCCGCACAGTCGAAAAAAAGATTTCGCGAAAGACCGGCGTTTTTGTGACCAAGATGTCGATCTTGGGGATGGTCGATAATTTTGGCGCCGGGATGGCTGGTTCTCTGGTCTCTTATTGGTTTTTTCTGCGTTTCGGTGTCGAATTGAAAGCTCTGGGAGTGCTCTTCTTCCTGTCTTATTTTCTCGCCGCCCTTTCATTTCTTGTGGCGCCCATGGTCGCGCGTTACCTTGGCGTCGTACGCACGATGGCATTCTCCCACGGACTCGCATCCTTGATATATCTGGTCATCCCTTTTGCCCCGACCTTTTTCCTCGCAGGCTTGCTCCTGACCATTCGATCCTTCTTTGCATACATGGACAATCCCTTGCGGGCTTCCTTCACGATGGCCATGGTTAAGTCCGAAGAAAGAGGCTCCGCCGCCGGAGTCACGGGACTTGCCAGGGTTGTCCCCTTCGGCATCAGCCCGACGATCTCGACCTACCTGATGCAGAGTGTGTCTTTGACACTTCCATTATTCATCGGGGGCGGGTTACAATTGGCTAACGACATTGCCTTCTATTTGATGTTTCGTCACGTGAGACCCCCGGAAGAGATCAAGGAGCCCGTCGCGCAAGGGAGTTCGGCTTGAGTTACTTTTGGCGCATTGCGGAAGAGAGAATCCTCGACGCCCAACAAGCGGGCGCTTTCGACGACCTGCCCGGCAAGGGGAAACCTCTGCAGCTCGAAGACGTGAGCTGGGTGCCGGAAGAATTACGCATCGGTTATCACATCCTGAAGAACGCCCACGTTTTGCCGCTGGAGGCTGAACTGTTGAAAGACATCCATACCCTCGAAGATCTCTTGAAACACGTGGAAGATGAAGGGCAGCGACGGGCTCTTGCAAAGAGTATCCAGTTCAAAATGATCCGCCTCGATCTTTTGAAGCGCCGCTCCCTGTCGGTGGCTTCCCTCAGGGACTATAGCCGAAAATTAGTCGCGAGATTCGGCCTCAAGTAAGCAAAATCACCATTCCCCGTTTACCTTTTTCGTTTTGCCTTGACCCCGTTTCCGGGAGTGTGGTTGGGGTCATTGCTTGACATCACACAGAGATCT
>JAHKKJ010000043.1 GCA_020027655.1 Deltaproteobacteria bacterium
GTGAAGTAATGGGCGCCGTCGGGATTGCAACGCGGAACAATCAATACGCTGATCTTGTCAAGGAGAGGGCGAAGCGGCCCGGCGGCGAGATCTTGGGCAAGAGCCAACATGGCATCGCCACCGGCGGGCTCATTGCCATGCTGGAGTCCCTGAAGGAACACGACGGGTCGGTCGAGCTGCAGCAGGTCCGCGGCGGCGAAGCGCCCTGAGTTGCTGAAAACCAACAGCGGAATGGCCCGCCCCTCTTGCGAATATCCCAGGATGCGTAACGACATATTATCCGCCTGACCATGCAATTGGTGGAGAAAGGCCATCATCTCGTCATGGGAGGTGAAATCTGTTTTCCCAGGGGCGAAGCCCGGCGTGCCAAACGCAACAGCTGGGTCAGGATAGTGCTGTTTAACGGCTTCACTCTGCCGATACTCTTCGGCTTCGATGTCCTGCGCGAGGACGATTGAAGACGGTGCGAACAAGAGCGCGCAGAGTATGAACGATATCAGGTAGCGGCTCCGTCGGCTAATGAACATCTGGACACCGAATCTCATGTCGGCAACAGTAACCTCTCTCGCTCAAGTGATGATCTGTCATTCTGAGGAGCCGAAGGCGACGAAGAATCTAGATCCTTCGCTTTCGCTCAGGATGACGGAAACAAAGAGACCCGAGCGACTTGTTTGTGAGATCGAGCTTGATACTTCATGTGTGCCGCCACAGCTTCCTCGTCGCGATTTCCGCGCCTTCGGCTAATGCTTTGAATTTCGCCCAGACGACGGTGGGATGAACTTCCGGCGTAAACGTGGCCTGGGAGGAAAATCCACAGTCGCCGCCGCCGATCACGTTCTCCCGTCCCACGAGCTTGGCATAATTGGTGATGCGCTCGGCGATTAACTCGGGGTGTTCGACGATGTTGCTGCAGTGGGTGATGACGCCCGGGATTAGAATCTTGCCGTCGGGGAGCTTGACGTCTTCCCACACGTGCCACTCATGCTCGTGGCGCGCGTTTGCCGATTCAAACGAAATGGCCTCGGCGTTGACTTTCAGCATGAGGCCGACGATGTCTTTCAGGGCGATGTCGAAGATGCGCGGGCCTTCGTTGATACCGTAGCAGGTGTGATAGCGGATTTTTTCCGGCGCGATGCCACGGAGGGCGTGATTGAGCGCCTCTATGTAAATCACCGCGTCCTTCACGCGTTCTGCGACGGTGAGAGAGGGATCCGTGCGGTACAGTCGCGTAAGCGACGGATCGTCTATTTGGAGAATGAAACCTGCATTCACAATCGCGAGATACTCCGCCCGCAACGCTTCGGCCAAAGCGTACTGAAACTCCTCGTCCGTACGATAGTACTGGTTGCTCCAGAAGCCCGGAGCAATGGCAGGCATAAACACCTCTTCGGGAGCCAAACCCCGGAGCGCGGCTTTGAGGTTTTCGATGTCCATCCGTACGGCTTCCTGTCCCTTGTAGGTAATGGGCCCGGTGCATACGACCTGCTGATTGGGACCGACTCCACACATGTGCTCCGCGAAATACTTTTCGTAATATTCCGGAAAGGCTTGAGCCTCATTGAGTTTCATTCTCGCAGCAATTCGTTCCTCCGAACTCGCAACCGGTGCGAATCCGGTCAGGCGTTCCACGACATAGGCATTGAAGCTGGCCTTGCCCTGCTCGCCGTCAGTGACAATGTCCACGGCGCACTCGACCTGTTTACGAACAACCTCCGCCACCGCGCTGCGAACTCGCCTATTGTAAGACTCGTTGTCATACGGCTTATCCCTCAATTTCGCGTCCATCATTTCGAGAAGATCTTTAGGACGCGCCAAGCTGCCGACGTGGGTGGTTAAGATTCGGTCCGTACTTCGTTTCATTTGTGCCTCCCTAAAAACCAGGAACCGTCAAGCCTCATTTATAGAGCGCATCGATGTATCCCGACCGGTCCAACTCTTCGAGCAAACTGATGTCAATGAAATCCTTCGGGTTGGCGGTCTTGGCCGCAGGAATCCTGTCGCTCGCGTCTTTAATGATCGTTTTAAAGCCATCGATGGAAGGGTAGGGCTTGGGTTTAACGATCTCGCGAAGAGTTTGGTAGGCGTCCTCCAGCCGCTTCTCGTCGTTGGTTTGTCTGTACTTGGCGAAGGCCTTTTTGGAGACATCGGGATTGGTTTTCAGCAGGTGGATCGCCTCGACGTACGACTTAAGAACGCGCCTTGCGACATCACGTTTTCTTGTAAGAACGCGTTGGGTCGTCACCAGTCCAGTTCCTTGGAAAGGCACCTTGAAGTCGCGCAGATTGAGCAAGACCTTCATGCCCAGACGCTGCGCCTCAAAGTGGTCCGGCGGCGAAAGTAGAGTGGCGTCAATCGAACCGCCCGACAGCGCGATCAGCCGTTCCGGAGTATCGCCGACCTGGAGTAATGTGACGTCGCGGTCGCTCAAGCCATATCGCGCCAGGACGTAGAGGAAGCGCAGGTGTGAGGCCGCTCCAAAGCGAAAAACCCCGATGCGCTTCCCTTTGAGTTCCTCAATGGATTTGATGTTGGGCCGGACGATCAGCCGATCCTCCAGAGTATCCTGGACACCGGCAATCATCACAGGGTCGGCTCCTTGCAGCCTGGCAGAGGACATGAGCGCTCCTGTCATCTGCGCGAAGTCAACTTCTCCCGCCACCAGCGTTTCAATCGCCGCGCGTGTATAGATAATCTCTGCGCTGAGATCGTTTTTGTTAAAAAGACCGCCTACGTCCGCGACCCACAACACCCCTTGAGTCGGTGCAACCGCCGAGAATGCCACTCTTATTTTATCCGCGCCCGTGGCGGTTTCGTGGAAAACGCAGAGCAGGAAAATGCCGATGACGACGATGAGCAATGATTTAGTCCGATAAAGCGATTTGCCGCAGTACACCGCAGTCACTCCTCAAAAACGAAGCAGGCTTTGCGATTGATCCGCTCAGTCGAAGCGTCTGGCCGGACACTACGAAAATTCAAACAGCAGGTCAAGGTAGAAAAAAGTCGCAAGTCGCAAGAGAAAATCCCCGTTGCGTGCCGACAGCTCGTTGTTGTAAAGAAGGGCGAGCTTGGCGGAAGAAAGGTTTGCCGTGAAGCTAAGACAACTTTGGCGGGGTAATTCGCATATAATAGTGGCTGACATCAGCAGAGGATTCGAGGAGGTCCTATGAAAAGTATTTTCTTGACGCTTTTGGCTTGTTTGGCGTGGAGCTCGAATCTTTTGGCCCAGACATCTTTCTTTGAAGGCAAAACGGTGAGAATCCTCGTGGGATTCTCCCCCGGCGGCGCTTACGATTTGTGGGCTCGCCTGATCGCTCAACACATGGGCAAATACGTGCCTGGAAACCCCTCCTTCGTCGTACAGAATATGACGGGCGGCGGCTCCATGGTCGCGGCCAATCATATCTATAACGTTGCAAAGCCCGATGGTTTGACCTTCGGGTTGATCACTCCGGCGCTATTTATTGATCAGCTTGCCGGAACGAAAGAGGTTCAGTTTGACTGTTCCAAGCTTTCCTACATGGGTTCCCCGGAGAGAACCGCCCGAATCTTTTATATTCGCTCGGACACGCCATACAAAACCCTCGAGGACCTGCGAAAAGCTGCGGAGCCACCCAAGTGCGGCGCTACCGGAGCCGGCACCGCAAGTTTTTATTGGCCCCAGCTTCTCGCAGATACCTTTGGTTTCAAGTTAAACCTTGTGCCGGGTTACCAGGGTGCGGCCGACGTTAATCTGGCCATCGAGAAAGGGGAGATGCAGTGCTGGGGCGGCACTGTTCAAGCCTATTTCGGCAGCGAACCGGGCCGTACATGGGCCAAGACCGGATTCGTCCGAGTGCTCGCGCAAGGGGCGTCCAAGCGTGATACAAGGCTGCCTGATGTGCCGACGATATGGGAACTCATGGAAAGGCATAAGACCAGTGAAGTGACGCGGGGTCTTGCCAAGGTGCTCCTTGCTCCCGATGATCTGGGTCGCCCTTTGTTTGGTCCTCCGGGAATTCCCCCAGACCGAATGAAGGTTCTTCGCGACGGATTTGTGAGGATGATGAATCATCCCGACGTCGTGACTGAGGCGCAAAAAAAAGGGCTGGAACCCGGTGCGGTGGGCGGTCATGAGCTTGAGACTTTGGCCAAAGAGCTAGTGGCTCAGTCTCCCGAAGTGATTCAGCGGATGAAAAAAATTCTGGAGAAATAGGCCTTTTGAGAACCGGGAGCCTAAAACCGGCAAACTCCGTTTCGGTCATCGCTGCACCAAGATCATCTTCCGATGCGGAATCCCGGCTTCCTTAAAAACCGGACCGACGCACCGAAAGGCCATGGCTTCATAGAAACCGATCACGGTAACTTGAGCGTGGAGGTAAATCTTCTGCGCATCTTGTTTTTTCGCCATGACGATGGCTCGCTTCAAAAGCTTCGTTCCGATGCCCCTCCCACGATAGCTTTTCAACACCGCCATGCGTCCTATCTTTGCAGTCCCTCGATGCATTACGACCCTCGCCGTTCCTACGGCTTTCCCTGCCGCAAAAGCGAGAAAGTGAAACGCGCGTTTGTCGTCGCGGTCCATTTCGATCTCTTCCGGTACACCCTGTTCTCTTACGAACACGCGCGTGCGAATGGTATAAGCTTTTTCTAGCGTTTTTCTCGAATCAACGCGCCTGACTTGCACGGTGGTTTTCACAGCTGCGAGTTAGAAATGAAAGAATCGTTCGGTGGCTAGTGCTCACATTATTCCCACTGCCATGCCGCAGCAAGGGGTGACGAAAACGACAAACTGACTGGAGGTTGACGAAGGACAGGGGGGAAGTGTGATTTCGTTGCTACGAAGTTGACGCAAGACCATAGTTATCGCATAAACAGATTGAAAATTAATGTTTGAACATGAAAGTGACGGCGTAGAATTCAGTCATAGAGGGAGGGACTGTTTATGTCACCAGATGATCGGGTGAAAGATTTGATGGCGGCGTTTCAGAAGACCGCATACTTTAAGTGGATAGCGCGTCAGGGATACCGGTAATTGACGGCTACGGCGTTGAAGACGTTCGCGAAGTGGAGATGGATTTTTGGCCTCGGCTCGGAGGGCGAGCGGCTTTTATCAATCTGTACGGTATGGAGGGTGTGACGGGAATGTACGTGGCGGAGATCCCTGCCGGCGGCGCGCTGGAGCCGGAGAAACATTTTTACGAAGAAGTGATCTGTATCCTGAGCGGGCAGGGAGCCACCGAAGTGTGGCAGGAAGGCGGACGGAAGCAGATGTTCGAGGGGGGGCCATGGAGCCTATTTGCACCGCCGCTCAATACTTGGCATCGGCTCATCAACGGCGGGCGACAGCCGGTCAAGTTTTTGGCCGTGACTAATGCGCCTCTAGTCATAGACGTGTTTCACAACGAGGATTTCGTTTTCAACTGCCCGTATATTTTTTCAGACCGTTACTCGGGCGCCGACGGGTTTTTTAACGTTGGACAAAAACGCTACGAGTCGGGCATGCAGCACATCTGGGAAACGAACTTCATCATGGACATTCAGTCAGCGACTTTGGACCAGCGGGAGGTGAAAGGCGCAGGAGTGCGTATCACCCAGTTCGAGCTGTCGGGCAATGGACTAATCGGCCACCTGGCCCAATGGCCGGCGGGACGATATCACAAAGCTCACTACCACGGCCCGGGGGCGATTCTGTTGGGATTACAGTCGTCGGGGTATGTATTACTCTGGTCGAAAGAAGTAGGTATTCAACCTTACCAGAGCGGTCGCGGCGATGAAGTGGTGGAAGTGAAATGGAAAGAGGGAAGCGTCTATTGTCCGCCCGGGGGCTGGTTCCACCAACACTTCAATACCGGGCCGCAAGGCGCGCGCCATTTGGCCATCCGCTACGGCAGCCGGATTCATCCCATTGGCTTTAAGATTGCCGATAAGCGCAGTGAAGACGGGGTCTACATCGACGTCAAGCGAGGCGGCACACTGATAGAGTACGCCGACGAAGATCCGGACATCCGAAAACACTATGAAGACGAAATGAGGAAAACGGGAGTGCCCTGCCAGATGCCCAGTGTATGACGGTTCAAGCCGTTCAAGCAGTTCAAAACGTTCAAAGTGGCTCAATCGTATGATTCGGGCTGTTGCACTGATGTCTCCAACGGTTTGAACGACTGGAACAATTTGAACGTCTAGTTCAGGATCTGCTCGGCGAATTTCGCCGCGGGGAGCCTTACCCCATTGTATTTGTCCTCCAGGTGGTTTCTCACCCGGTGGTATTCTTCGACCGTAAGCACGTCTTTAGCTGCGTGGACGCCGTGCTCCTGGAGCCATTTCGTGTCCACATCGAGGCGGCGGGTCGATTGGCGCATGACTTTCACGTACAGCTCCTGGCCTTGTTTTCCCAGCAACCAGTTGACAAAGACTTTGGCCGCATTGGGGTGCGGCGGATTTTTGACGATGCCGATCACCCCGGAACCGTTGCTCGACGGCGCGCCTTCTTTGAGTTTGGGAAGTTCCTTGATCGGCAGGTTGGCCGTGATAAAACCCTCGAGGGTATAAAAGCTGACACCCAGAGCGATCGCGAGTTTGCCCTTTGCCAACGCATCGGCTAGCTGGCGCTGATCTCGGCTGACAAAGAGATCCTGCTGCACGAGTTTTCGCAGATAGCCCTCTCCTTTAACGTCCCAGAGAAAAGACCAGATGGATTGGCCTGAGCCGGGAGTTCTGGGATCGAGAAATCCTACCTTGCCCTTCCACTTGGGATTCAGGAACTCGTCGAGGGAGCGAAGCTCCTCCGGTTTCGCAACCTCCGTATTGTACCAAAAGCCGCCCGTCCCGGCATCGGCTATGAAAGAATAGAGAAAGCGTTTAGTTTTAACGTTATCTTCCCAAATATGGCCGCCCCACCAATATTTCTCTTCCTTGACGTCCGGTAGGATCAAATTCGGCGCCAATGGCTCGACCATTCCGTCATAGACCAGTGACTCATAGGTGCCGGATCCGCCAATGAAAGCGTCGAAGTATTTGACTCCGGCTTGGTATTCGGACGCGATTCGGCTGGCATTTTGTGGACCTCTCGCTGTGAGAAGCTCCATATCAATGCCGAAATGCGGCTTGAAAACCGCTTCCAACTCTTTTCTCAGTTCAGCCCGCGCCGGAATGCCCACGACTACTTTGCCTTCCTTTTTCGCTTCTTGTAGAGCCCTTTCCCATTCCTTCTTCCAGTCCGTCTGGGCGAGGAGATCTCCAACCGATCCACAGAGAAACGACAGAGCGAGAGCTGGCCAAATGAAGCGATATCTCCTTCGGAAAAAAACCGGCATCTCTTTTCTCCTTTTATGCAATGCCTGCTGCTGCCAATGCTTTTTGTGCTGCAGGCCCGGTGAGGTAGCGGACGAACTCCCAAGCCGTATCTGAAGCGGATCGCACTCCCACCACGGTGGCGGCATAAGTCGTGTAGTTCTGAATCTCTGGTGGTAGGGGGCCGACGAATTTGAGTCCTTTGCTTTCACTCTCGATGATGACGGTGGTGGCGCCGAGGCCGATTTCGTCGCCATTGCCTTTGCGAATGTGCCCGAGGACGGCTGCGGCATCTGGGTAGCGCACGGTCTTGGTTTTCAAGTGTTCCGCGATTCCCAGGCGCTCGAATAGCTTTTCTAGATAGATCCCGGTTGACGCCTGATTGTAAACCACGGATTCGGCGCTGAGCAGGGCTTGTTTGAACTCATCGACAGTAGCGATCCTTGGCAGTGGCGTACCGGCGCAAACCATCATCCCCACTCCAATCCGGCCTATTGTGACCCGATCGCCTGGAGCCGCTTTGCCGGCCTTGACCCACTCGTCCAGGACGGCCGGTGGCGCGATGATGACATCCAGGGAGTCAGCGGCGCCGATGCGTTTAAGAATCACCGGCGCAGTGGCGAAAGTGATCTTCACATCGCAGGCGGTCGCGCGCTGGAACGCGTCGATGACTTTCACCAGCCCTGGCTGAACGGCGCCCGCGCTGAGCACACTGATTGCCGCGCTACTCATGGTCAAGCACAAAACCCCAAGAGAACAAGATATTTTTTGAACGCCATGGAGACAGCTCTCCGGATTGCCGGTTTGTAAAAGCAAGCTAAAGGCAAGCCATCTCATAAAGGAGAAAACTTGATTTAGCAAGCGTGATCGCATTCGTGGAAGTTCGTTTTACTGCGCTCTTCACTCAGAGGCATCTTTCGACTAAAATATAGACTGCGCTGACCGCTCAGATCTAATTCACGCTCCGAGGAAAAACCACGACAGAGTGTCGATCAAGGGATGAGCTTGGAGGAGCGAAGGCACAGAGACGAACAGATTCAATGACGTTTATGATGCTTGGCCCTGGGCTCGAATTGTTTACCAGGTATCCGCTTCAGAACTTAGGTTTGCAGGCCGTCTCAAGGTATAGGCCCATTGCCTTCGATCCGGAGGGCTCGTCCCTTGATCGTTGCTTGCCAGTGAATAATCCGGGCTAGCTGGTTGACAGCCCGACTGAAAGAGGTCAAGACCAACGTTTCAAGGCACGGGAGAGATATTACATGCGCAAGTGGATCATTATTAGCGCCGTTTTGTTTGTGTTTTGTGCGATTGTTGTTGTGGCTCTGCTGAACCTGAACTCCTTGATCAACCGAAATAAAGACTATTTTCTTAACCAGGCGGAACAGGCATTGGGACGGAAGGTATCGGTGGGCGATGTGGGAGTGACATTATGGGGTGGTATCGGACTGACGCTCAGTAAGTTCACCATGTCCGACGACCCGTCCTTTTCATCGAGTCGTTTTGTTAGCGCCGAAGACCTTCAGATCAACGTGAAGCTGCTGCCTCTCTTGCGCAAGGATTTTCAGGTTAAGCGGTTGATCCTTCACAAACCGGTTATCCAAGTCATTCGAAATAAAGAAGGCAGGTTCAACTTTTCCACCCTCGGTAAGGAGAAAAAGGAAAAACAGAAAGAGCCGGAAAAGGCCGAAAAGGAAAAGGGGCAGAAGGCTCCTCCGGCTTTATTGATTTCGATGGTCGATGTCTCCGGCGGAGAAGTGCACTACGTAGATCAAAAGGCAGGGACCGATTTTCGCGCCAACCAGATCGATTTCAAAGTGAAAGATTTCGATCTGAACCGGCCTTTCTCCACAGAGCTGGCGGCGGCCCTGTTTTCTGAAAAGCAGAACTTCAAGCTGCAGGCTCAGATTGGACCCATCGGCTCACACACAGACTTCAGTGACATTCCTCTGGACGGCAAAGCAGATATCGAATCACTGGACTTTGGTAAGTTGAAGTCTACCTTGCCCGCCGTCAGAGCGGCGTTGCCTAAAGACATGGATGTATCGGGAATAGTGACAGTCAAAGACCTGCGGCTAAAGGGCACCTTAAAGAAGCTTTCCTTAAAGGGAACTTTGGACGGAACCGGCGCGGCGCTGAACTTCGGCAAAACTCTGCGCAAAGCTGCAGGAATTCCATTCATCGTTTCCACAGACGGCCAATACGGAAACGGTTTGCTTCGCATCGGACAAACGAAAGCGAAGCTGAATACTATGGAACTGGTTGGCAACGGAGACATAAGCCTGGGGGATGTTACGGTGTTAAATCTCTCGCTTGCTTCCAACCGCTTTTCTCTCGACGGTTGGGAGAAAATTATTCCGCTGCTTGAGGACTATCAGCTTTCAGGCAATCTAGAGGTCCAGAAGACCACTGTCCAGGGAAAGCTAGGCAAGGGGGCGACGCCGCAGATCCAAGGCACGCTGACTCTCTCCGGAGTAAGTGCCAAACCGCCTCAGTTTCCAAAACCCATCAAAGATCTAGACACCAGGATCGATTTCAGCGGCCAGAGGGCTGCGCTTAAAGATACCACTTTAAGCTTGGGAAACTCGCGCATCCGCTTGGCGGCGCAGATCGACCGCTTTTCCCCTCTCACGCTCACCTATAAGCTTTCAACTCCAGAAATATGGCCGGCGGACTTTCAATCGTCCTTACCCGAAGATCGAAAGGCAGACGTGATCAAGAACCTGAACAGCGAGGGAACCTTGAGCGCTCAAGACGGGGCGCTTACGTTTCGGGGAAAGGTCGCTTCAACTCAGGGGAAGCTCTACAAGATCGACTACAAGGATCTTGGGACAAATCTCGTCCTCGAAAACAAGATCGCGACGATTCGGAATCTCCGTCTCAATGCTCTCAACGGTTCTTTGCAGGCTGAGGGAGAGTACGTGTTTAATAGTGCCATACCGCGTTTTTCCGTCGTATCAAAAGCACAGGGGCTTGATCTCAGAGAGCTGTATCGCTCCGTGGATCCTAAGAGCACGCGCGATATTCAAGGACGCCTCAACGCCGACATGAAGATCTCTGGTAGCGGCAAAGAGTGGAACGAGATCAAACCAAGTCTACGCGGTCAAGGGCAAGCAGAGGTTCTGCAGGGAGCGCTGCTCGATTTTAACATCGCCGACAATGTCCTTTCCAGCATTACCGGCATGCCAGGTCTTACTTCTCTCATCAATCCGCAGATACGAAAGAAGTATCCCGAGACCTTCGAGTCCAAGGATACACAATTCAAAGAACTGAAGGGATTGTTTGATTTGGCGGATGCGCGCATTAACGTAAAAGATCTGCGGATAGCGGCCGCCGACTATACGGTACAAGGAAATGGTTGGGTCGATTTTGAAAAGCGGGCGGATTTCCAGGCGGTACTGCTTCTCTCCCAAAACCTATCGGCGGACCTGGGACGCTCCGCGCGTGAAGTCACTTACATGTTCAATAACCAGAATCAGTTCGAAGTACCGTTTGCCGTAACCGGCACCCTTCCGAAGCTAAAAGCGAGACCCGATTCGAATTACTTAGGCAAGATGGTCCAACGCGGCTTGATGCGTAAAGGAGCAGACGAGCTTCAACAGAGGCTTTTTGGCAAAGAGCGATCCGCTCCTTCAGGGGAGACTCCACCGCAGGGATCGCCTGCGGATCAAAAGAAAGAAAAGAAGAAAAATCCCACGGAAGATCTTATTCGCAAGGGCTTAGACCAACTGTTCAGACGCTAGTCGACTAGAAATTGCCGCAGTGACGCCTGACCAATTTGTCAAATCGTGGATGGTGTTGTCGTGCTTTTTAGTCTCGCGCCTTCCTATATTTCGCTTCAAAAAAAGGGGCTTTAGCTAAGGGATATCGCCGATAATTGAATTGGCCTCACCGCAGCACTTTATCGCTGAGCCAATTTAGTGTCATTTACCGACAAGGATGTCTTTGTTAGCCGGAGCCCGACTGCCTGACACCCGGTAAGTTGCTAATTTTTCGGAGTCTTTTTTTGATTGTAACCGGCATGTCGCTTGCTTCTTGTCGCCGGATGCAAATACACGAGGAGACTTTCATGGCCAAAATTTTAGCTATTGTGCTGTCAGTCATTCTGCTGTCGGCCTGTGCGACTGTTACCGAAAACAACGATTCTCAGGTGGCCGAGACACAGGCAGTCCCAACCGAAATGCAACCCGTCGAATCGAGTGCGCCGGCGGCAGAACCCGCGAAAAATGAGCTTGCCGGCGCAGCTAAAAGAATTCCGAGCAAACAGGAAATCAAGTCGATCCAAGCGCAGCTGAAAGTGGCCGGGTTCGATCCGGGACCTGTGGATGGAGCATTGGGAGCTAAAACGATGTCAGCACTGCGCCGGTTGCAATCAGGATGCGCGAACTTGAAGGACGTTTTTGAAAATCCAACAAGTGGAATTTCACAGCAATCGGGGGCGATGCAAACACCGAAACAAAGTGTGGCCGATAAATTTTCCAGCGCAGACGAGATTCGTCTGATCCAAGTGCGCCTGAAAGACGCCGGTTTTGATGTGGGACCCGTCGACGGGGCAATGGGTTCCAAAACGAAGTCCGCACTAATCCGTTTTCAATCGGGATGTGCGATGGTCAAGGAGTGGTCGGCGACTCTGGAGAACCAAGTTCAAACGTCAGGTCCAATGCCCGCTTCTGAAAAACGGGTTCAACCTGCGCCATCCAAGGCTTCTCCAGCCACCGAGTCCGTCCGGGATGAGGCCGGTAAAATGAATGTTGCAGCAGACAAATCTCCCAGCAGAGAGGAGATCCGGCTTCTCCAGTCGCAACTGAAAGCGGCTGGTTTTGATCCGGGCCCTTTCGATGGAATGCTAGGGCCCAAAACTAAGTCCGCACTTCAACAGTACCGGACAGTTTATGGATCTTCGACTTCACGAAAACTGTCGTCGGGCGTTAAGTTTGACTATTGATTGGGCTTAGAGCCGCGTGCCGACGACTACGCCTGTGCGTTTTTCTAAGTACTAAAGTATCACTTCAAATTTAATCCCCTAAGGACTTATTACTGTTTTTGGGCCCGCGGCTGTGGGAGTACGGCTGTCGGTTAGATCAAGGCGGTTAACCTTTCCGTTGCACCAACGTCTAATAGGGTCAATCTATACCGGAAGCTGAGGGAGGCTTCTATGACGGATATAATAACCGCACTTTTAGGCAGTCTTTTCGTCCTTATAACATTAGTTTCGCTGATTTCGGCAGATCCTATACCGGACGGCACAAGATGGGCATCGCTCAATAGCTCGGGGAATGTCTCGGAGCTTGAATTCCGGTACGCTTTGCGAAGATAGGGCTGTAATCCGCTGTTGTCACCTCTGCCAGAAACCCTGCGGACTGTCTCCACAACAACAATTTGAATTCACAGTTGCAATAACCTCAATCATCCTGCGTTTCAAATCGCCCCCCCAAGTTCTGGGATCAGACGAGTTTCAGCGAGTTTGGGCTTCTTGCGCCGCTTTGGTCAGAGCGGGGACAATTTCAAA
>JAHKKJ010000374.1 GCA_020027655.1 Deltaproteobacteria bacterium
TCGTTCTCGGTGCCGTAGCGCCGACGCCGATTTGTGCACGTAATGCCGAAGCGTTGCTCGAAGGCCACCTTCTCACTGAGGAACTGGCCGCGAAAGTAGGCGCTGAGGCGGCCAGGGAAAGTAAACCCATCAGCGATGTCCGTTCCTCCGCCGACTATCGCCGGGCGATGGTCGGAGCGATGACCAAGCGCGCGCTGCTGAACGCCGCAGTGCCGCGCACAGAAAAAGTTTCCTGGTGTGACCGACGAGACAGAAGGTATTAAGAAGACTGGAGTGTTGGAATAATGGAGTGATGGCATAATGCGTCTAGCACTCGAACACCTCATTACTCCATTTGGTATGCTCCGCTTTAAGCACGAGGGTGACCATGAAGAAAAAAATCCAACTTACTCTAAACGGCAAGAGCACTTCCATAGAGGTGCCCAATCATCGCCTCTTGCTGGATTTACTGCGCGACGAGATCGGCCTCACCGGAACTAAAGAAGGTTGCGGCACCGGCGATTGCGGCGCCTGCACGGTTTACCTGAACGGCAAACCGGTGAACTCCTGCCTAGTGCTTTCCGGCGAGCTTGACGGCGCCGACATCGTTACCATCGAGGGACTCAAGATCGGTCCGGAGCTGCATCCGGTCCAGAAGGCCTTCATTCAAGACGGCGGCGCCCAGTGCGGTTACTGCACGCCGGGGATGCTGATGATGTCAAAAGCGCTGCTGGATGAGAATCCGAATCCGACGGAAGAAGAAATCCGTTACGCGCTTTCAGGTAACCTCTGTCGCTGCACCGGCTATGCGAAAATCATCCAGGCGGTGCAGGACGCGGCGGTGATGATAAGGAATAAACACGTTCAATAAGTTCAAGCCGTTCAAATCGTTCAAGCCGACTGTCGCTCCGAGCAGCTTATAAGGATAGCGATTCCGAGACCGATCAAACGACTTGAACGTTTTGAACTATTTGAACGACTGGAACGTTTAATTTTTGAGGAGAAAAAGATGGCGGAACTTACGGTCATCGGTAAACCCGTAACTCGCGTCGACGTTAACGAGAAGGTAACGGGCGAAGCTATTTACGGCTACGATCTTGTCCTGCCCAACATGCTCTATGGCAAGACGCTGTTTAGCCTCAAAGCTCACGCCAGAATAAAAAACATCAACACGGAGAAAGCCAAGAAATTGCCCGGCGTCGTGACGGTGGTGACCGCCGAGGATGCGCCCTGGACCCACGGCGAGTCCATCAAGGACAAGCCATTCTTGGCCCAAGGCAAGGTTCGCTACATCGGCGAGCCTGTCGCGGCTGTCGCGGCAGAGGACGAAGATATCGCCCAGGCCGCCGTGAAGTTAATTGAAGTCGAGTACGAAGATCTGCCCGTTTATACCGAGCCTGAAGAAGCTTGCAAACCCGGCTGCGTCGCGATTCACGAAGATTTCGCCAAATATCGCAAAGTGGATTTCATCGTCGGCTCTCACCTGCCGAACGTTGCCGAACATTTCAAATTGCGCACCGGCGATGTTGAGATTGGTTTCAAACAATCTGACCTTGTCGTCGAAGAGAGGTATTTCGTTCCCATTATTCAGCACGCCGCGATGGAACCCCATTCGGCGCACGCGCAATTCGATAAGGAAAGCGGCCGGCTGACCATCTGGGTCGCCAATGACGCGCCGTTTCGCGCGCTTCATGAGATCACGGAATCGCTGAACATGCCCAAAGAGAAGATCCGCTTCATCAATCCGCTCCAGGGCGGCGGCTTCGGCTCGAAGGGCGGCCTCAAAGTCGAACCCATCGCAGTGGCTCTTGCTTTTCACACCAACGGGCGTCCCGTGCGGGTGAAGTTCAACCGCGAAGAGACCTTCATCTCGACCTTGACGCGCCACGAGGCGGTGGTTTATTGCAAGAGTGGCGTGAAGAAAGACGGCACCCTCATGGCGCGCGAGATGACCATCTACTGGGGCGCCGGCGCCTATGCGGAGAAGAGCCCGACGGTGTGCATACGCGGCAGTCTGCCCGCGCCTGGCCCCTATCGAATCCCTCACGTTAAAGTTGACGGTTACGCGGTTTACACCAACAAACCGGTCGCTGGCTCGTATCGCGGTTATGGCATTCCTCAAGGCGCCTGGGCCTGCGAGCAGCAGATGGACGAAATCGCCAAGCGCTTAGGCATGGATCCCGTCGAGATTCGCATGAAGAACATCTTCGTCGAAGGCGACGTCTCGTACTGGGGCGAGCGACTTCATGCGGTGGGCCTCAAGGAAACGCTTATCAAAGCCACCGAGGCCGTTGACTGGGGGAAGGCAACGGAGGCGCCGAGGCCTGGTGTAAAGATCGGCAAAGGCTTCGCCTGTATTCAAAAACCGACGCGGTCACCCACCACTTCGAACGCGGGAGTGATGGTTAATAGCAAAGGCGAAGTGACGGTCCTTGCCGGCACAGTGGAGATCGGCCAGGGCTGCAACACGATCCTTTCGCAAGTGGCCGCCGAAGAGCTGAAGGTGCCCATGGAGAAAGTGTTCATGCACCCGCTGGACACCGATATCATACCGTACGACGCCTCCACCACTTCGAGCCGCAGTACCTACCACATGGGCAACGCGGTCCGGCGAGCCGCGATTCACGCCCGCCAACAGATCACCGAAGCAGCCGGCCCCATGCTCGAAGCCAACGTCCAGGATCTCGACTTTGGCGACGGCAAAGTTTTTCTCAAAGACCAGCCACAGATGGCGTTGCCCATTGGCGAGGTCGTCAAGCGCAAGCTTGGCATCAATGGCATCGTGCGCGGCGACGGTTCCTATACCTACGAAATCGGCAAGGACCTCGACCTGGAAACCGGGCACAGCGATCACGCCTCTGCCTTCTACATGTACGCGACGCAGGCCGCGGAAGTGGCCGTGGATGAGGAAAGCGGCAGAGTCCGTTTATTGCGAATGTCGGCCGCCCACGACGTCGGCAAGGCGATTAACCCGCTCAATTGCGTCGCCCAGATCGAAGGCGGCGTCGCCATGGGTATCGGCTCAGCGCTGCACGAAGAAATGGTCGTCGACAAAACCGGCAAAGTCCGCAATCCCTCCTTTCTTGATTATCACCTGGTCACATCCTTGGACGTACCCAAGATGATTCCGATCATCGTCGAGTGTCCGGAGCCCGAAGGTCCATACGGCGCTAAGGGTTTGGGCGAGCCCGGCTTGGCACCCACCCCGGCGGCGATCGGCAATGCCGTCGCCGACGCGTTGGGGGTCAGAGTTTACGATTTGCCGCTCAAGCCGGAAAATGTCTACTGGGCCATCCAGAACAAGAGGAAAAAAGACGCCGCCTAAAAGCCGCATTCGAAAATCTCGCCGTTTTCGTTTAAAATTCAAGATACCGAATAAAGCGCAGGGCGTCCGGTCAGTAAAACTACTTGTGGCGGAGGTCACGGTGACAAACCTTCATCAAAGGCTCTATCGCAACCTGGTTGTGGCTTTAGCCATAACCGCTTTTGCCACGTCGACTCCCTTTGCGCGGGCGGCGGAACAAGCTGGTAGCTCCGCGTCGCGCACCGTCCAAACCCTTCCGGGTATGCCTCCGGTCGTCGATCCCAACAATCTCTACAGCGAAACGCGGCCGGATAAGCTCAGCCCTATTGTTGCAAAACACCTTCCGCGCGTCTACGTACCCAACCGTAGCTCCAACGACGTTTGGGTGATCGATCCGGCGACGTTCAAAGTGGTCGACAAATTTCGTGTGGGCGTTCACCCTCAGCATGTGGTTCCTTCGTGGGATCTAAAAACGCTTTGGGTCAATAACAACGCGGAAGGGCGCAACGACGGCAGCGTGACACCGATTGATCCGTTGACGGGCAAGCCGGGAAAATCCATCCCCGTCGACGATCCTTACAACATGTACTTTACCCCCGACGGCAGCGCGGCCATAATCGTGGCCGAGGCGCGCAAGCGGCTCGATTTCCGCGATCCGCATACGATGGCGATGAAGTATGCCATCGATACTCCGAATTGTTCCGGCATCAATCACGCCGATTTTTCCATCGATGGGCGTTATGCAATCTTCACCTGCGAGTACGGGGGTAGTGTCGCAAAGATCGACCTGGTCGAGAAGAAGGTGGTCGGCTATTTGAAACTGTCGAAAGGAGGAATGCCTCAGGACGTTCGTATTTCTCCGGATGGCAAAGTTTTCTACGTCGCCGACATGAAGGCCGAGGGAGTATTTATTGTCGACGGCGACAAGTTCGTGGAGATCGGCCACATCAAAACCGGTCTCGGCGCCCACGGACTCTACCCAAGCCGGGACGGCACGCAGCTGTACGTGGCCAACCGAGGGGTTGCTCGCGTATATGGGCCGCCCAAGGGGAAGGGCAGCGTCTCCGTCATCGACTTCGCAAGTCGCAAAGTCGTAACCAACTGGCCCATCCCCGGCGGCGGCAGTCCGGATATGGGTAATATCAGTGTCGATGGAAAAATGCTTTGGCTATCGGGTCGCTACGACGACGCGGTTTACATCATCGATACAACCACGGGAGCAGTCAAAAGCATCCCGGTGAAGAAAGAGCCCCACGGCCTCACGGTGTGGCCGCAACCCGGCCGGTACTCGCTCGGTCATACCGGCAACTTGCGCTGACCCAACCGATTCGAGTAATAAACGGTTAACCTCTTCCTGCGCAAAAAGGAGAACTTCATGATTAAAGTGGTCGGTCTCATAAGCGCGCTCCTTTTCGTTTCCGCTCCCCGTGGATTGCAAGCCGCCTCAGGAGATCAAGATTTCTACAAGGGCAAGACCATCCGTATCATTGTTGGCTTCGCAGCCGGGGGCGGATTTGACGTTTATGCTCGGACCATTGCTCGCCACATGCCGAAGCATCTGCCGCCACATGCCGAAGCATCTGCCCGGTCATCCTTCGATGATCGTCGATAACATGACCGGAGCGGGAAGCCGATTGGCCGCGAACTATCTTTACAAAGCCAGCGCCCCCGACGGCCTCACCATCGGCAATTTCATCGGTTCGCTTCTGCTCCAACAGGTTTTGGGCGATCAGGGGATCGAGTTTGACGGCAGGAAATTCGAGTGGCTCGGCGCACCCGTGATGGACGACACCGCATGCGCTTTAACCAAGGCCAGCGGCGTGACCACTATCGACCAGTGGTTTGCCTCCAAGACACCGATCAAACTCGGTGGTGAAGCCCCTGGCGCCAATGATTCGGATGTCCCGAGAATGCTCAAGGCGACTCTGGGACTACCTATTCAGTTGATCGAAGGCTACAAGGGCACGTCCAACATTCGTCTTGCCGCCGAGGCGGGTGAAGTCGATGGCGGCTGTTGGACTTGGGCTTCCATCAGATCGACCTGGAAGAAGGGACTCGATTCGGGGCTCGTGAATATTGTCTTGCAAGTCAATGCGAAGAAAGCTTCCGACATACCCAATGTCCCGAACGCCGTCGACTACGCTAAAACGCAGGAGGCAAAGCAGTTAATCGAGGCCGGCATTCATGCTCCTTCAGCGATTTTGCGCGCTTACGCCTTGCCTCCAGGCACACCCAAAGAGCGTTTGAACGTTTTACGTGACGCTTTCATGGCCACGATGAAGGACAAAGATTTCGCAGCGGAGATCATGAAAGCGAATCTGGAACTCAATCCTTTGTCCGGAGTCGAA
>JAHKKJ010000375.1 GCA_020027655.1 Deltaproteobacteria bacterium
AAGGACGAATGAGCTGAAAGCGGAAAGAAGCGAAGAGCCGCCCGCCTATTGCCATTGGACCAAAGTCCAATAGGCAGTCTTGCTGTTTTTCGATATATTGACTGGTACAACCGCTGCTGAACAATCCACCGGTGCTCGGGAACTGCTGGCGTTTTTTTGCCAAGTATCTGCGACACATGGCGCGGCACACGGACAGCAGGGAGGTTCCGGCATGAAAAAAAGGAGAAAGCAAGCGCTGATATTGCGCCTGTGTCTTGTCGCGGCGGCGGCACTGGGGTTGGCGTCATGCGCATCCACCCAACTGGTCCATCAATGGAGCAATCCTGCGTATACATCGCTCTCGTTCAAGAGGGTCATGGTAATCGGCGTGACCAAACAGGCGGGCATACGGCGTACCTTCGAAGACGAATTCGTGGCGCAGCTAAAAGCGGCTGGCGTTAACGCCACTCCGAGTTACCTGTACATCCCACAGGATGGTCCCGTCGGAGAGGCCGTTCTCAAACAAGCGCTCAAAGAAGCCGGTGCCGACGCAGTAATGATTACGCGCCTTGTCCGTGTTCAGAAAAAGACGGAGATCGCGCCAGGCTACTATCCGCCTGATCCCGCGATGGCGGTTCACCCTTTGTATACCACTGCCTGGAACGATTATTACGAGCCCCCGATCGTTTATCAGTCGGAGGTCTATACCGCCGAGACCAGCTTATACGATACGGTCAAGAACCGGGTCGTTTGGAGCGGCACAGCGCAGACGACAGCCCCGGGTAACATCAGCCAGGAAATCAAAAACTACGCCGAGATCATAATCAGCGCGCTGAAAGACAAGAAGCTCATCTAGCCTAGAGATAATTCACGGCGGAGTGACCGAGCCTACAATAGTCTCTAGCCCGGACTATTCATGCTCCGAGGAAAAACCACGACCCAGTGTCGGTCAAGGGATGAGCTTGGAGGAACGAAGGCACAGAGACGAACAGCTTCAATGACGTTTATGATGCTTGGCCGTGCGCCTGAATTGGTCCCAGGTATCCGCTTCAGAACTTAGGTTTGCAGGCCGCCTCAAGGTAGAGGCCGATTGCCTTCGATCCGGAGATCTCGTCCCTTGATCGTTGCTTGCCAGTGAATAATCCGGGCTCGCGGCGTTGCGCGAGTAGCTGAGTCCGCTAAGATAAATTAAGAGGAGAACGCAATGCCGGAAAAACTATCCAAGGAACAATTGAAGCTGATGGATGCCTACTGGCGCGCCGCCAACTATCTATCGGTGGGCCAAATCTATCTTTACGATAATCCGCTGCTGAAAAAACCGCTCAGCAAGGAGCACATCAAGCCGCGGCTGTTGGGACATTGGGGTACCACGCCGGGCTTGAACTTTATTTACATTCATCTCAACCGAGTGATTAAAGCGCACGACCTGGACATGATTTATATCACGGGGCCGGGGCACGGCGGGCCGGGGCTGGTGGCTAACGCCTACCTTGAGGGGACGTATAGCGAGGTTTATCCGAATATTTCGCAGGACGAAGAGGGAATGAAAAAGCTGTTCAAGCAATTCTCCTTTCCCGGCGGTATTCCGAGCCACGTCGCGCCCGAGACGCCGGGCTCGATCCATGAAGGCGGTGAGCTGGGTTATGCTCTTTCGCACGCCTATGGAGCGGCTTTCGACAATCCAAATTTAATTGTCGCCTGCGTCGTCGGCGACGGCGAGGCGGAAACCGGGCCGCTGGCTACCAGCTGGCATTCGAATAAATTTCTCAATCCGGTGACCGATGGAGCGGTGCTGCCAATCCTGCATCTCAACGGCTACAAGATCGCCAATCCCACTGTGTTAGCGCGCATCAGTCACGAAGAGCTGGAGCAGCTCTTTCGCGGTTACGGCTACACACCCTATTTCGTCGAGGGGGATGAACCGGAGAAGATGCACCAGCTCATGGCGGCCACGCTCGATGGAGTCATCTCGGAGATCAAACAAATTCAGACCGATGCGCGGGCAAACGACTTTAAGGAGCGGCCGCGCTGGCCCATGATTGTTCTGCGCACACCCAAGGGCTGGACCTGTCCCAAGGAGATCGACGGCAAGCGCACCGAGGACTTTTGGCGGAGCCACCAGGTGCCGATGGGCGAGATGCACGAAAACCCTGCGCACGTGAAGATCCTCGAGCAGTGGATGAAAGGCTATAAGCCGGAGGAGCTGTTCGACGAGAGGGGCAAACTGATCGCCGAGCTTTCCGAGCTGCCGCCGAAGGGCGAGGGGCGCATGAGCGCCAACCCACACACGAATGGCGGTCTCCTGCTCAAAGACCTGCGCCTGCCCGATTTCCGCGATTACGCGGTTGAGGTTTCCAGCCCCGGCGACGTCGATGCCGAGGCCACCCGCGTCATGGGGCAATTTTTGCGCGACTTGATGAAACTTAACTTAGCAAGCAAGAACTTTCGCCTCTTCAGTCCGGACGAGAACAACTCGAATCGCTGGCAAGACATTCTAGAAGTTACCAACCGCGCCTGGGTCGCTGGCCGCTATCCCTACGACGATCACTTGGCTCCCAATGGTCGGGTCATGGAGATGCTCAGCGAGCATCAGTGCCAGGGCTGGCTGGAAGGCTACCTGCTTACGGGCCGGCACGGTTTCTTCTCGTGCTACGAGGCGTTCATCCACATCATCGACTCGATGTTCAATCAGCACGCCAAATGGCTGAAGGTGACGCACGAGATTTCCTGGCGGCGTCCCATTGCTTCGCTCAACTACTTGCTCAGCTCGCACGTGTGGCGGCAGGACCACAACGGCTTCTCGCACCAGGACCCCGGCTTCATCGATCATGTGGTGAACAAGAAGGCTCAGGTCGTAAGGGTCTATCTCCCGCCCGACGCCAATTGTTTGCTCTCGGTAACGGATCACTGCCTCCGTAGTCGCAATTATGTCAATGTCATTGTTGCCGGCAAACAACCGGCCCCGCAGTGGCTCAATATGGACCAGGCGATTAAGCATTGTACGGCCGGCATCGGCATCTGGGAGTGGGCGAGCAACGATCGCGGCGGTGAGCCTGACGTGGTCATGGCCTGTTGTGGTGACGTACCGACGCTGGAGACTCTCGCTGCAGTGGACCTGATGCACCGGCATATTCCCGAACTTAAAATCAGAGTGATCAATGTGGTTGACCTGATGACCCTGCAGCCGCCCGGCGAGCACCCTCACGGACTGAGCGACAAAGATTTTGACGCGCTATTCACCACGGACAAGCCGATCATTTTTGCCTTCCACGGCTACCCGTGGCTGATTCACCGGCTCACCTACCGGCGCGCCAGCCACGACAACCTGCACGTGCGCGGCTACAAGGAAGAGGGGACGACCACCACGCCCTTCGATATGTGCGTGCTCAACGATCTCGACCGCTTCCATTTGGTGCAAGACGTGATTGACCGTGTGCCCGAGTTGGGCGCGCGGGCAGCTTATGCCAAGCAGGCGATCCGCGACGCGCTCATCGACCACAAGGAATATATTTACGAGCACGGCGAGGACGCCCCCGAGATCAGCGGCTGGAAGTGGGAACGGCATGAGCCGGCATCCGGCCGAGCCGGTTCCACGGAAAGCGACAATATCTAAGCGAATCACGGAAAGCAGCTAGAGGGAGCAAATTTGCAAAAACACGCGGCACAAAAATTGTCCTTGAACGCATTCAATAAATTTGATTCTTCAAGGATTGGGGTGGGTAGAGAGCGCCGCTGTCAGTAACTTAAATCCGTTCGCCCTGAGCGCGTCGAAGGGCTCTGGAAAGGTGTATCGGTTAGTTTTCCGAGGTTACCCTTCGAGGGTCTCAAGTGACCGCTTCGGTATTACTCAGTCGTCAAATCTTTATCGGTGAACCGTCCATAATCGACCTAATTTAGGATCCGGACTTCCCTAAGGAATTTAGAAGCTAAAAATCAGAGCTTTCCTGATAGAAGGCGATTGTACTCTTGAGTATGGTGTGAAAGCAGAGGGTCGAGAAACGCTGTGTGATTGGGAGGATAAGTGATGTGGTCCACCAGAGGCTTCAAATTGGCAATGATATGAATCGAGGGTAGCCACAATGGAAGAACTGATTACCATCCAGCAGCTCGCTAACTATCTGAAAGTTGACCGGTTTACCGTTTATCGATTGGTCACCCAAAAACGGATTCCTGCCTTCAAAGTGGGCGGTCAATGGCGTTTCAAACAAGAGATGATCGATTCTTGGCTCATGCGAAACTCAAACATGAGCGAAGAAAGGCCAATGCCACGCTGAGTTCATATTTCCAGCCCTAAATTCCCGACAGCGTGCACGGTTAATTTACCTGCAGATTTGATCATCTCCTCAAAAAAGACTCTCTCCGCTAATTCCAGAATTAACCAGTAAGATGCCATACGTTCTCAAGCACCGCACGACCGAAGACAGTCGCAAGGGGCATGAGCTTTCCGCTGGGCGCCATTCTTACCCCGGACGGGGTGAATTTCGCCTTGTACTCAAAGAACGCGACGCAAGTTTTCCTCCTCCTTTTCGATAAACCGGACGGCGAGCCCACTGATATCATCCAGCTCAGTAACCGCGATAAATTCATCTGGCACGCCTGGGTCAAAGGGCTGAAGGCGGGCCAGCTTTACGGTTATAAGGTTCACGGTGAGTACCGGCCGAAGTGGGGGATTTCGTTTTAGCGAAGCGAAGCTCTTGCTTGACCCGTATGCCATGGCCGTCACCGGAAAGTTTCGCAACGTCGACAATCTTTTGCTGGCCTACGATCCCCAGCCGGGCGCGGGCGAAGGACTGTCCGATAGCCGAGATAATACGACCATCGTCCCGAAGGGTATTGTCGTCGACGACGCCTTCGACTGGCAGGGCGT